>JAOPVN010000055.1 GCA_025966175.1 Modestobacter sp.
GCCGAGCGACTGGGCGTCAGCCGCACCCCGGTCCGCGAGGCGCTGGGCCGGCTCGCCGCCGAGGGGCTCGTGGAGATCGTCCCCAACCGCGGCGCCCGGGTGGCCACCTGGACCGTCGAGGAGCTCGAGGGCGTCTTCGAGCTGCGCGCCCTGCTCGAGCCCCAGCTCACCGCGCTGGCCGTGCCCCGGGCCGGCGGGCAGGACGTCGCAGAGCTCGACGTGCTCGCGCACCGGATGCTCGAGGTCGGGGCCCCCGGCCCGGAGCAGGACCTCGACGCCCTGGTCCCGCTCAACCGCGCCTTCCACGACCGGCTGGTGGCCCTCGCCGACCACCCCGCGCTCGCCGGCGCGCTGGCCGGGGCGATCCACCTGCCGATCGTCGTCCGCAACTTCCACGCCTACGACGAGCCGTCGCTGCGCCGCAGCCTGGCCCACCACGTCGAGATCGTCGCCGCGGTACGCGCCGGTGACCAGGCGTGGGCGCAGGCCGTGATGACCGCGCACATCCACAACGCCCGGGCCGTCATGGTCCGCGCCGCACGCCAGCAGGTCCTGCCCGACGCCTGAGCACGTCCCCCAGCACGTCCCCCAGAGAAGGAGGGCACCATGAGCTATCGGCTCGGAGTCGACGTCGGCGGCACGTTCACCGACGTCCTGCTGGTCGAGGAGGGCAGCGGCCAGACGTGGCGGGCGAAGACCGCCTCCACGCCGGCCGACCAGGCCGTCGGCGTCCTGCACGGCATCGCCCAGGCCTGCGGGGAGGCCGGGATCGAGCTGTCCGAGGTCGCCTCGGTGCTGCACGGGACGACGGTCGCGACCAACGCCATCCTGGAGGGCAAGGGCGCCACCGTCGGGCTGGTCACCACCAAGGGCTTCCGGCAGGTGCTGCAGATCGCCCGCTCCTTCGTGCCCGGCGGCCTGGCCGGCTGGATCATCTGGCCCAAGCCGGAGCCACTGGCCGATCTGGAGAACACCGTCGAGGTCGACGAGCGGCTGGCCAGCGACGGGTCGGTGGTGCGGGCCCTGGACGAGGACGACGTCCGGGCCCAGCTGGCCAAGCTGGCCGGCCGGGACATCCAGGCCCTCGCCGTCTGCCTGATCAACTCCTTCGCCGACCCGGCGCACGAGCGGCGGATCGCCGAGATCGCCGCCGAGGTGCTGCCCGGCGTCCCCGTGTCGCTCTCCTCCCAGGTCCTCCCCGAGCTGCGGGAGTACGAGCGCACGCTGACCACCGTGGCCAACGGCTACGTCCAGCCGCAGGTCAAGCGCTACGTCCACTCGCTGTCCGACCAGCTCCGCCGGGGCGGGGTCGCCGGGGAGCTGGCGATCCTGCGCAGCGACGGCGGGCTGGCCTCGGCCGAGGCCGCGATCGCCGCACCGGTCACCCTGCTGCTGTCCGGCCCGGCCGGTGGGGTCACCGGTGCGGTCTGGACCGCCGAGCAGTGCGGCCACCGCGACCTGATCACCTTCGACATGGGCGGCACCTCCACCGACGTGGGCCTGGTGCAGGACCTCACTCCCCGGATCGGCCGGGAGACGAAGGTGGGCGACCTCGCCGTCCGGGCCTCCAGCGTCGACGTCCGCACCGTCGGCGCCGGCGGCGGCTCGATCGCCCACGTCCCGGAGCTGACCAAGGCGCTGCGGGTCGGCCCGCAGTCCGCCGGCGCGGACCCCGGCCCGGCCGCCTACGGCATGGGTGGCACCGCCCCCACGGTGACCGACGCCAACGTCGTCCTCGGCTACCTGCCGACCAGCCTGGCCGGCGGCGAGATCACCCTGGACGTCGAGGCCGCCCGGGCCGCGGTCGGCACCGTCGCCGACGCGATGGGGTTGTCGCTCGAGGCCGCGGCCGCGGGGATCGTCGACATCGTCAACGAGAACATGCTCGGCGGCGTCCGGCTGGTCTCGGTGCAGCAGGGCTTCGACCCCCGCGACTTCGCGCTCGTCGCCTTCGGTGGTGCCGGCCCGCTGCACGCCAATGCGCTCGGCAAGCTCACCGGTGCGTGGCCGGTGATCGTGCCGCCGGCGCCCGGCCTGCTGTGCGCGCTGGGCGATGCGACCACCAGCCGCCGGGACGAGTCGGCCCGCACCGTGCTGCGCCGCTTCGGCGACCTCACCGGCAGCGACCTGGTGACGATCCTCCGCGAGCTGGGCGACGACGCGGGCCGGCGGCTGGCCGCGCAGGGGCTGCCGTGGGAGGACCAGACGATCGGCTACCAGGTCGACGTGCGGTACCACGGCCAGGGCTTCGACATCCCGGTCACCGTCGACCCGGACTGGCTCATCGACCCGGACACCGCGTTGCAGACCATCGGCGAGCGCTTCGACGCCGAGCACGACCGGCTGTTCTCCTTCCTCCTGCACGTCGACCACGAGATGGTCAACGCCCGGGCCACGGTCACCGGCCCCAGGCCCGACGTCGCCCCGGTCGTGCTCCCCGAGGGCGACGGCGACCCGGCCGGCGCGCTGGTCCACGACCACTCGATCTACGTCGGCGGCCAGAGGGTGCCGGCCGGTGTCTACGAACGCTCGAAGCTCCGGGCCGGCGATGTGGTGCCCGGCCCGGCGATCGTCACCGAGATGGACTCCACGACCCTCGTCCTGCCCGGCCACGCGGCCACCGTGCACCCGTCGGGCAGCCTGCTCATCAACCCGGTGGAGGGCTGATCCAGATGGCACAGATCATCGAGACCGCGACCGGCGGCGTCGAGAAGACCGACGTCGACCCGGTGACGCTGGACCTCATCGAGAACGGGCTGCGCAACGCCCGGTACGAGATGGACGAGGTGCTCTTCCGGACCGCGCTGTCCCCGGGCATCCGCGAGCAGCACGACGAGTTCCCGCTGATCGCCGACCGCGACGGGAAGATGGTCGTCGGCCAGTTCGGGCTGTCGATCCCGGACT
>JAOPVN010000119.1 GCA_025966175.1 Modestobacter sp.
GCCGCCGCCGAGTTCCCGATGGACCTCATCCCGCGCTTCGCCGAGGCCGACATCGTGGGCCGCTCCTACGACTGGGACGGCCGCCCGCGCGCCTCCCGGCTGTTCACCGGCTTCCAGGCGATGGAGCTGTCCCGGGTCGACCCGTCGATGGCCACCTTCCTGGGCGTGCACAACGGCCTGGCGATGGGCTCGATCATGATCCTGGGCTCGGAGGAGCAGCGGCAGCGCTGGATCCCGTCGATGATGCGGCTGGAGACGATCGGCGCCTTCGGGCTGACCGAGCCCGAGGGCGGTTCCGACGTCGCCCGCGGCATGCGCACCACTGCCCGGCGGGACGGCGACTCCTGGGTGCTCAACGGCGCCAAGCGATGGATCGGCAACGGCACCTTCGCCGACGTCGTCGTGGTGTTCGCCCGAGACGTGGACGACGACCAGGTGAAGACCTTCGTCGTGGAGAAGGGCACCCCCGGCTTCCGGGCCACCAAGATCGAGGACAAGTTCGCGCTGCGCACCGTGCAGAACGCCGACCTGACCTTCACCGACTGCCGGATCCCCGCGGACAACAAGCTCGAGGGCGGCAACACCTTCAAGGACGTGAACAAGGTGCTCAAGGTGACCCGGGGCGGTGTCGCCTGGAGCGGGGTCGGCTGCCAGCTCGGCGCCTTCGAGGTCGCGGCCGCGTACGCGAAGGAGCGCCAGCAGTTCGGCAGAGCGATCGGGGGCTTCCAGCTGATCCAGGACCTGCTGGCCCGGATGCTGGGCAACGTCACCGCCAGCATGGGGATGACGGTGCGGCTGGCGCAGCTGCAGGAGACCGACGAGCTGCGCGACGACCAGGCCGCGCTGGCCAAGAGCTACGTGACCGCCCGCGGCCGGGAGACCGTCGCCTGGGCCCGCGAGCTGTTCGGCGGCAACGGCATCGTGCTGGACTACGACGTCGTCCGGTACTTCAACGACGCCGAGGCGCTGTACTCCTACGAGGGCACCCGGGAGATGAACACCCTCATCGTGGGCCGGTCCGTCACCGGCATGAGCGCCTTCCGATAGCAGAAGGATCCCGCTCCCCCCGCCACTCCCAGGCTCGCGGCGGTGGAAGGACCCCGTCCTCCTCACCCCTCGCGGGCGCTCGGGACGAGCCTCGGGACGGGGTCCGACGGGGCCGCTCACCCGTTCGGGGCGGGTGCCTGCCGCCCCGGTGGAGTTCCGGCCCCCGCATGACGATCACCTGCATGGACGCCAGAGCGGCGTCCGGCAGGTGATCAGTCGTTGGGGGAGGGGTCGTGCCGGGTCAGTCCGTGCTCGTTGTGGAGGACACCGACGAGATCCGTGAACTCGTCGTCACCGTGTTGCGCCGGGCCGGGATGGACGTCCGGGAGGCCACCACCGGTGCCGCGTGCCTGGAGGAGGTCCGGCGCGACGCGCCCGACGTCGTCGTCCTGGACCTCGGCCTGCCCGATGCCGACGGCACCGAGGTCTGCCGCCAGCTGCGCGCCGAGACCGACTGCTACGTCCTCATGCTCACCGCCCGCGCCGAGGAGGTCGATCTGCTGATCGGCCTGGCCGTCGGGGCGGACGCCTACATGTCCAAGCCCTTCTCGCCCCGTGAGCTGGTCGCCCGCGTGCAGACGCTGCTGCGCCGGCCGCGCACCGTGGCCGTTCCGCAGCCCCGCGAGCCCGTCGAGGACACCGTCCGGCGGCTGGCCGAGCTCGAGGTCGACCCGGAGAGCCGCGAGGTGCGGGTGGACGGCGCGGCCGTCGACCTGACCCGCACCGAGTTCGACCTGCTCGCCGCCCTCGTCTCCCGGCCCGGCCGGGTGCTGCAGCGGGAGACGTTGCTGCGCGAGGTCTGGCAGACCGACTGGGAGGGCAACCTCCGGCTGGTCGAGGCACACATGTCCAACCTGCGGCGAAAGTTGGCTGCCGCCGGGTTGAGCAACCCCGAGATCAAGACCGTTCGGGGGGTGGGTTACCGCCTCGTGGCCTGAGGCAACTGCTGCATCCGACGACGCGGCCCGGTCCCCTGCGGGGATCGGGCCGCGTCGTCGTGCGTCCTTGCTCAGGCAGCGAGGCCGCGCCGGGCGGCGAGGCGCCCGGCTGCCGCATCGGCGGCGTGCACCAGGCCGGCGAGGTCCTGGCGGCCCCCTGCGATGTCGGCGGCGAAGGCCATCTGACGGCGGCGCTGGACGTCGTCCCGGCGGCGGGCCGGGCCGGCCAGACCGGCGAGCTCGGCGACGCGCTGGTGGGCCATGATCCCGCGCCGGGCGTCGGAGGCGATCGCCTGGCAGATGCTGGCGACCTCGGGGTGGCCCAGCTGGCCGGAGGTGCCGGCGAGGGTGTGCGCGGCGGCGGCGACGGCCCGGGGGTCACCGGCCCGCACGCCACGGCTGATCGCGGAGAGCCGGTTCGGCAGTGCGTCGACGTACATCTCCTGGAGCCTCTCCATCAGCTCGGCGTCGAGGTCGGCGTCGTGCAGGTCGTCGATGTCGACCATGTCCTGGATCGGGGCCGGCTCGCTGGCCGGGGCGGTACGGCTGCGGAGCAGGTCCAGCAGCAGGTGGGCGTCGATCGGGGCGGCCAGGCAGGCGAGGGCACCGGCGGCGGAGGCCGCGGCGCGCTGCTCGTCGGTGGGCGCGGGGGTGACGACCAGGAAGCGGGCGGTGCTGCCGGCGCTGCGCAGCTCGGCGAGCAGGGCCGGGCCGCTGGCGGCGCCGGGGACGGTCGCGGCGGTGACCACCAGGTCGATGCCGGTCACGGAGGTCAGCCAGCGGGCGTCCTCGGCGTCGGCGGCCTCGTGCACTCCCCAGCCGGCGAGCTCGAGGAGCCCGGTGACCTGCCGGCGGGCGGCGGGGGACTCGTCGATCACGAGGGCGGTCAGCACGTGAAGGCTCCTGACTTCGTGGACTGGGTGGTCCAGCCGTAGTTGGTGAGGGTGGTGACGGTGACCCGGATGTCCTGGTTGGCGTAGGAGCCGTCGACGTCCATGGCCACCGAGGTGGTGGCGGCGTCCAGGTCGCCGAGGGGGTAGCTGCTGCCGTCGGGGAACCAGGCGGTGACCCGGTAGCCGCTGACCCCGCGGGTCGTGGCGCTGGCCTTCCAGCTGACCTTGGCGTGCAGCGTGGTGCTGACGTTCCAGGTGCCGTTCGCCCAGTAGTAGGACCGGGTGCAGTTGGTGCCCGCGGTGGACAACTCGGTGGGCGGGGCCACGGTGATCGTGCCGACGGTGAGGGTGGTCATCGTCGCCTTGCCCTCGAACGCGGCCTGGGCGGCGTTGGCGGTGAGGCCCAGGATGGTGACGACGGCGATCGCGACGAGCAGGACGTTGCGGCGGAGGGCGCTCACAGCTCGGCCTCGTCCTCGTTGCGTGCCTCGGCCGGGGCCGCGGGGCGCCAGATGGACAGCAGCAGCCAGCCGGCCAGCAGGGTCGGGGCGCCGTACACGAGCGCCTGGCTGACCACCGGGGTGCGCAGGGCCTCGATGACGTGGCCGAGCGCGGGGATGACGGCCCGCACCTGGTAGGCGGTGTCGCCCTGCAGCGTTGCGGTCCAGGGGTCGACCGCGTCGTTCGCGTCGCCCTTGGTCTGCACGGTGACGGTGCCGTCGGCGCTGTGCTCGACGGTGACCACGCGGTGGCTCACGAGGTGGTGGTCGTCGATCGGGATGTGGTAGGCGATGATCATGCCCACTCCGACCTCGTCGACCGGCAGCGGCGTCACGATCGTGACGTCACCCGGGTCGATGACCGGCGACATGCTCCCGGTCAGCATGGTCATCGTCCGGTAGTCCAGGACGTGGGGTCCCACGGCGAGGACCCCGAAGGCCAGGACGGCCAGGGTGACCACGAGCCGCACGGTCCAGCGGTACGCCACGCCTGCCGCGCGCTTCCCGAGGCCCGCCGTGCGGCGGGGCTCCCGGGTCAGCTGCCGGGCCGTACGGGACGCGAAGGGGGCGTCCGTGGAGAGTGCAGTGGGGGCCAGCAGGGCGGTGGTCATGGCGTTTCCTCCGTGGGAGTGGTCAGCGAGGGGTCGGGATCAGCCGCGTCAGCGGTCGGTGCCGGTCTTCTGCGTCCCGGTGAAGGAGACGGACAGGGCGGAGGTCTTGCCCTGGAAGGTGTTGTCGGCGCCGATGGGCAGCGTCAGCGTGATCACGAGGTGGTCGGTGCCCTTCGGGTTGACGCTCGCGACGTTCGCCAGAGCGGAGGTGGAGACGGCCGGGCTGCTGTTGACGACGGTGGTCGCCGTGCCGGAGCAGGTGTAGGTGGCGACGCCGTTGGAGACCGACTCGGTCCAGTTCACCGGGCAGGACTTGACGCTCAGCTGCAGGCCGTTGGTCTTGTCGGTGTCCAGCACGCTGGAGGTGGTCGCGGTCGAGACCATCGAGATGCCGGCGAAGGCCAGGTTGCCCGAGTTGACCAGGTCGACCGAGCGGCTGATCGAGTCGCCGGGCACGAAGCCCGCGGCGGTCATCGGCAGGGTCGCGGTGCTGTTGGTGGCGTTCAGGTCCAGCGACAGGGTGCCGGAGGTGACCGAGGCGTTCAGCGGGGCCGTGCTGTCGGTGAAGGTACCGAAGGTGCCCATGCCGGCGACGGCGGCAGCGGCGCCGACGACGCCCAGGGAACCGAGGACCTTACGAGCGGTGCGGCTGCGGGTGGCGGTCATGGCTGGATCTCCTTCGGGTGTCCGTTGCCGCCGGGTGCTCCCGGCGACAAACACGACTCTGGAGGTCCATCCGCAGGGCACCCGCCAGCGATCCGCAAGAAAACCGCAAGATGAAGGACCCCCCTGCCCCCACCGCTCGCCAGCTCGCGGGCGGTCCCTGCAGGGGGCCGAGACGACGACACCCCTTCCCGCAGGTCGCGGGAAGGGGTGTCAGAGCGCTGGGGCCGGCCCCGTCCGGAGGCTCGCCCCGAGCCTGCGAGGGGTGAGAGGAACGGGGCCCTTCTACAGCGGCAGGGTGAGGGTGAACGTCGTCCCGCGGCCCTCGGCGCTGGCCACGTCCAGGGTGCCGCCGTGCGCGGTGCTGATCGCCTTGGTGATGGTCAACCCCAGCCCCACCCCGGGGACGGCGTTGCGCCGGGCGGTCGAGGCGCGGAAGAAGCTGGTGAACAGCTGGCCCTGCTCGCCGGTGGGGATGCCGACGCCGGTGTCGCTGACCGACAGCAGTGCCACCCGGGCAGCGCCCGGGGCGTCGGACTCGAGGACGGTGCCGTCGGCGTCCTGCCAGCCGGCGCGCAGCCGCAGGGTGACCTGCCCGTCGGCCGGGGTGAACTTGACCGCGTTGGAGACCAGGTTGTCGCAGGCCTGCCCGAGCCGCAGGGCGTCGCCGCGGACCACCAGCCCGTCGGCGGGCACGTCGACCGTCACCGACACCCCGCGGGTCGCCGCGGTGACCCGGGCGGTCTCCTCGGCGGCGCGGACGATGCCGGCCAGGTCGACGTCCTCCGGCTGCAGCGTGAGCCGGCCGGCGTCCACCTGGGCGGTGAACAGCAGGTCCCCGACCAGCCGCAGCAGCCGCTGGGCGTTGCGCTCGACGGTCGCCAGGTACTGCCGCTGCTCGGCGGTGAGCGGCTGGTCCTCCTCGTCCATCACCAGCTCGAGGTAGCCGAGGATCGAGCTCAGCGGGGTGCGCAGCTCGTGGGAGATGAGGCTGACGAACTGGTCCTTGAGCCGCTCGGCGGCCCGCGCCTCGGTCATGTCGGTGCCGACGAAGTTCCAGCCGGCCTGCTCGCCGTCGTCGTCGGTGCGCGGGGTGATCGCCACCGAGACGGTGAGCCGGCGGCCGTCGGCGGTCAGGTAGGTCCAGTCCCGGACGTCGCTGCCGTGCTCCCGGGCCACCTGCACCAGCGCGGCGAAGCGCGCGGCGTCGTCCTGCGGGGCGAGTTCCTCGGGGGCGAGTTCCTCGGGGGCGTGGAAGTCGGTGATCGTGCGGAGGCGGACGACGTCGGCACGCGGCAGCCCGAGCATCCGCTCCGCGCCGGGGTTCCAGACCCGGATCAGCCCGTCCCGGTCGGTGCCGATGATCGACTGCTCGGTGACCGCGTCGATGACGCTGGTCATCGTCTGCGCCCGGGCCCGCATCATCCGGGTCGCCACCTCGAGCTCCTCGGCGGTCGACTGGCCGAGGGTCACCAGGTCCCGCCGCTGCGCCTCCAGCTCGGTGGCGGCGTCGAGCTGGGCGCGCAGCCGCCGGGTGAGCTCGGCGACCGAGAGTGCCACGGCCACCGCGGCGACCACCAGCACCGGCGTCCCCGGGCCGGCGACGAGCACGGCAAGCCCCACGGCGGTGACCACGGCCAGTGCGCCGGGCACGGCGCTGCCGTGCGCTCGCGCGGCCGGAGGGGCGGGGGAGTGGACCCGGGTGGCGTCCGGCTCGGCAAGGGCGGTCATGCCGGGGTCCCCGCGGTGAGCCGGCGGACCTCGTCGACCAGGCCGGCGACGGTGAACGGCTTCGGCAGATAGGCATCGGCGCCGGCGGCCAGCCCTCGGGCGATGTCATCGGGGGAGGCGCCGGCCGACAGCAGCAGCACCCGGCAGCCGGCGGTGGCCGGGTCCGCGCGCAGCTGGCTGCAGACCTCCAGGCCGGTGGCCTCGGGCATCGAGACGTCGAGGACGACGAGGTCGGGCTGCTCGGCGCGGGCGGAACGCAGGGCCTGGGCCCCGTCGGCGACCGCGGCCACCACCGTGCACCCCGCCTTGCGCACCGCGAGGCAGACGAGCAGGCGGATGTCCTCCTCGTCGTCGGCGACCAGCACGCGCACGGGTGCGTCCATCGCCGTCGCTCCGTTCCCGTCGTCGTCCCCACCCCCGGACCGGGGGCGGAGTCCGTCATGTCGGGGAACGGCCGTCCGACACCGGTGCTGGAGGGTGCGGCCCGCGGTGGTCACCCCTTCAGATGACCAGCGGGACAGGGACGACGACGGGCCCCCGGTGCGTGCAGCAGCGGGGGCCCATCGTGGATCGTTCAGTGGATCGTTCAGTGGATCGTTCAGTGCACCGTCAGGTGGTGACCTGTCCCTGGACGGTCTCCCGGGACTGCTGGGCCTGGCCCTGGACGTCCTGAGCGGCCGACTGCCCCTCGGACTTGACGGTCTCGACGCCCTCCTGCGCGGTCGACTTGACCGACTCGACGGCGTCCTGCGCCATCGGCTTGAGGTTGTCGCCCATCTCCTGGGCCACGTTCTTGGCCTGGTCGACGAGCGGCTGCGAGTGCTCCTTGACCGCCGACTCGGCCTGCGCGGCCAGTTCCTTCTCCTTCTCGCTGGTCGGCAGGAGGGAGGACACCAGCCAGCCCACGCCGAAGGCGATGAGCCCCGCGGCCAACGGGTTGCCCTGGGCCTGGCGCTGGATGGTCTCGGGAGCCGACTGCACGGCACCCACCGCGGTGGAGGCGGCGTTCTGCACGCTGTCGGCCGCCGAGGACGCGGCCTGCTGTGCGGTGTCGGCCACGTTCGAGGTCGCCGACCCCATCTGCGCTCCGGTGTCCTGGGCCGCGCCGAAGACCCTGTCCTTGAGGCCGGTGACGGTGCTCTTGGCCTTTCCGACGCGGCGGTCCATCACCCGGGTCGGGTTGACCTTCTCGTTCAGCGCGTCCACGTCGTAGCTCAGGTTCGCGCGGGTGTCCTCGATCTGGCGACGGATCACTTCCGGGTCACTGCTGGTCATGTCTGTTCTCCTCGTCGGAGTCGCTGTGGGGGGAGGGTCAGGAGGGCTTCAGGGCGTCGGGCACCTGCTGAAGGGTGTCCACGGTCCGCTCCGGCTTCGGGTTGACCTGCTTGAGCTGCTTGCGGCCCATCACGAACAGGACCGCGCCGATGACGCCCCAGATGACCGCCACGATCAGGGCGGCGAGCCCGGCGTCCATGACGTTCTCCAGGCCCCACCAGAGGGCGCAGCTCAGGAAGAGCGCGACCATGTACCCGGCGAACCCGGCGCCGCCGAGCATCCCGGCGCCCTTGCCCGCCTTGCTGGCCTCCGCCTTGACCTCGGCCTTGGCGAGCTCGAGCTCCTGGCGCATCAGCGTGGACAGGTCCTTGCTCACCTCGCCGATGAGCTCGCCGACCGAGATGCCGTCGACGGCCGGGTGGCCCTCGTCGGTGATCGGCTGCGCGGTGTCGCCGAGCGGCTGGGCGGTGTTCCCGTAGTCGTACTGCTCCGGGGTGGGCGGCGGCGCGTAGCCGGTGGCGCCGCTCTGCACGTACCCCGTGCCCGGCTGCCCGTAGGGCTGCGCTCCGCCGGCGCCACTGGGCTGGCTCACAGCTGACCCGTTCCGGGCGTCCGGGCCGGGTCGTCCCACCCGGCCGGCGTGGTCGGCGGTACGGAGGTGCCCTCCGGCGGGACCGTCCCGTACGGCGGCGGCGGTACCGAGCCGGTCGTGCCCGTGGTCGCGTAGCCGGTGGTCGCGTACCCGGTGGCCGGGGTGTCGGCGACGTAGTTGGTGCCGGTCGCGTAGGGCTCCGCCGGGTAGGTGGAGCCGGTGCCGGTCAGCTGCTGGCTGCCGTTCGAGGGGCTGCTGTCCTTGTGCGCGGCCACCACGCCGGTGGTCAGCCGGCCGGCGACGACGCCGGCGACGGCGGCACCCAGCAGAAAGACACCGGGCTTGCGGCGGGCGAAGGAGCGCACCTCGTTCACCAGGTCCCCGGGCTCGCGCTCCTGCAGCCAGCCGGCGACCTGCTCGACCTTGTCCCCGGCCTGGCGCACCAGATCGGCGGCGGGCCCGGACTGCTCGTTGCCCTCCACCATGCTGCGCAGCTGCTGGGCGATCTCGGAGAGGCCCTGGCCGGCCTTCTGCTGACCCGCGCGGGCCTGCTCCTGCAGTTGCTGGCGGCCCTGCTGGACGAGGTCCTGGGCCTGGCGCTTGGTCTCCTGGGTGACTTGCTTGGCCTGGTCGGCGGCCGTCGATGCGACCTGGCTGCCGGCCTGCGCGGCGGTCTGGCCGACGTTGCGTGCCTCGTCCTTGGCGACATCCGGGGTGGAGACCGTGGTGGAGGCCGTGGTCGAGGCCGTGGTCGAGCCGCTCGGCGGGGGCTGCGTCGGGGTGTCGATGGAGTGGGTCATCGTTCCTCCTCGTCGTGCGTCGGGCTCTGTGTTCATGCTGTGTGTCCTGCAGGGCATCCGTGCCCGGTCGACCCCGCCCGCACGAGGGCACACGCCATCGCCGGCCGATGACGGTCGGGGGTGGTGGTGCCGAGTCGCGGGACGGCGTCTGGGCACCCGCGGGTGCCCAAGTCGATGTCGCTCGGGGGGTCCCACCGTGGTCTCAGTGGGGCGCCGTTCCGTTGGACTCCAGATACCCCCCGCCCCGTTCAGGGCAAACAGAGAGTTAGGGATTTCCCCGGTCTCGATGGCGTTGCGAAAGGTGCACAGCCGGTCCGCGTAGGCTGCGCCGCGCACGAAGGCAAGCCTTGCCTGAGTCGATCGAGGAGGCCCCGTGAGCGGTGCGACGAGGAGCGAGGGCGCCCGGCGCCCGAGGGTGGCGCGGGTCGGGGAAGTCGTACGCACCTCCCGGGTGACGCCGCACATGATCCGCGTGGTCCTCGGCGGGGCGGGTCTGGCCGGGTTTCCGGCCGGAGAGTTCACCGACCACTACGTGAAGCTGCTGTTCCCGCCCGCCGGAGCGCCCTACGGCGTGCCGTTCGACGTGGAGCAGGTGCGAGCGGAGCTGCCGCAGGAACTGTGGCCGGTCACCCGCACCTACACCGTCCGCGCCTGGGACCCGGCCAGCGGCGAGCTCACCGTCGACTTCGTGCACCACGGCGACGAGGGGCTGGCCGGTCCGTGGGCGGCGGCGGCCGCGCCGGGCGACCGCATCCAGATGTTCGGTCCCGGCGGTGCCTATGCACCCAGCCCGCAGGCCGACTGGCACCTCCTCGCCGGCGACGAGAGCGCGCTCCCGGCGATCGGTGCCGCACTGACCCGGCTGCCCGCCGGCACCCGGGCGCTGGTCTTCGTGGAGGTCGAGGGCCCTGCGGAGGAGCAGCCCGACCTCGTCCCCGGTGCGGGCGTCGACCTGGTGTGGGTGCACCGCGGCAACGGGGTCCCGGGGGATGCCGTGGTGGCCGCTGTGCGGGCGACCGAGCTGCCGGCCGGCACCGGGCACGTCTTCGTGCACGGCGAGGCCGGCCTGGTCCGGGAGCTCCGGTTGCACCTGCGGGCCGAGCGCGGGCTGCCGCCGGAGTTCACCTCGATCTCCGGCTACTGGCGCCGCGGCCGCACCGAGGAGGGCTGGCGGGCGGAGAAGCCGGCCTGGAACGCCGAGGTCGAGGCGGTGGAGCGGACGCTCGCCGGCCGCTGACTCAGCCGCGGGTGGCCGCGGCCAGGTGGGCTCGCAGCTGGTCGGCGTCGTCCTCGGCGCCGTAGCCGGGGGTGCCCGGCTCGATCCGCCAGCTGTCGGCCAGGGTGCCCAGGTCGACGACGTCGAAGCCCAGCTCGTCGACGAAGGCGGCGACCCGCTCCTTGGCGGTGGCGTCGTCCCCGGCGATGGCGAGCGCGCGGCGGTGCCCGGTGCCCGGTGCCGACCGCTCGCTGACGATCTGCGCGGCCTGGATGTGGTTGAACGCCTTCACCACGGACGAGCCCGGCAGGTGCCGCTGCAGCAGCTCCGCGCTGGTGGTGCGCGCCTCGTCGAGGTCGGGGATCTGCCCGTCGCGCTGCGGGTAGTAGTTGTTGGTGTCGATCACGACCTTCCCGGCCAGCGGGTCGACCGGCACCTGATCGATCGCCTTGACCGGGATCGTGACGACGGCGAGGTCCGCGGCGACGGCGGCCTCCTCCGCCGTCCCCGCCCGCACCGTGCCGCGCGCGGTCGGCCGGGCGGCGAGCTCGGCCACGAGGTCGGCCAGCGTCTCCGGGCCCCGGGAGTTGCTGAGCACCACGTCCCAGCCGGCGTCCAGTGCGGTCTGCGCGAGGGCGCTGCCGATGTGGCCCGCGCCGATCAGTCCCAGAGTCGTCATGGTCGCTGCGAACCCGGGGCGGCCGCGGTTTCTTCCGGTGGTCAGCCCAGATCGGCGGCGCCGAAGGTGTCGCACTGGTTGGGGTCACCGGTGGAGTAGCCGGTGCGGAACCAGCGCTGCCGCTGCTCGGAGGAGCCGTGGGTGAAGCTGTCCTGGTCGACGGTGCCGTTGCCCAGGTTCTGCTGGATGAAGTCGTCGCCGATCCGCCCGGCGGTGTCCAGCGCCCGCGCGATGTCGTCGTCGGTGATGTCGGCGATCAGCGGCTGACCGGACGCGTCGGGCACCGTCTCGGCGTGGTTCGCCCAGCTGCCGGCGTAGCAGTCGGCCTGCAGCTCCAGCCGCACGCTGCCGCTGGTCGGCCCGGTCTCACCCGGGTTCACCTGCTGGTTGGTGCCCAGCAGGTTCTGCACGTGGTGGCCGTACTCGTGCGCGAGCACGTAGGCGTTGACGAACGCGCCACCCTGGGCGCCGAACTGGGTCTGCAGGTCGTGGAAGAAGGACAGGTCGATGTAGACCAGCCGGTCGGCCGGGCAGTAGAAGGGCCCCGACCCGCTGGTCGCCCCGCCGCAGCCGGTCTGCACGGAGCCGGCGAAGAAGACGGTGTCGGCCGGCTGGTAGGTGCCGCCCAGCGTCTGACCCCAGTAGTCCTGGATCGAGTCGATGTCGGCGACCACCGCGCACTCCGTGGAGTCGTTGGCGGAGCCGACGGTCTGGCAGGACTGCTCGAGCTGGGTGTTGTCGGCGGTCTGGCCCGAATCCAGCCCACTGAGGACGCCGGCGAGGGACGACGTGTCGCCCCCGCTCCCGCCCAGGACCTGCACGAGGACGACGACGACCAGGCCGACCAGGCCGAGCCCGCCACCGCCGACGGCCAGCCCACGGCCGGCACCGCCGCCCCCACCGCGTCGGTCCTGGACGCCGGAGGTGTCCAGGCGGCCGCTCTCCCGGAACCTCATCGCTGGAAGACCTCCTCGTCGGGTTCGGACATGGTGACGGTGACCTCGATCTGGCCGCGCACCTCCTGCGGCGCGGGCTGCAACTCCAGTTGGGGCGCGGCTCCGGTGGAGGAGAAGGCAGCGGCCCGGAAACCGCCGCCGTCGGTGCCGACGTCGCGTACCTCGACCAGCCCGGTCAGCCGGCAGCCCAGCGCCTCGGCGTAGGCCCGCGCCCGGCTGATCGCGTCGGTGACGGCGGCGGTGCGCACCTGCCCGTGGGCCGGGTGGGTGCGGGACAGCCGCCAGTGCGGTCCGTGCACCGCGGTGTCCGGGAGTGCGGCGACCGCCACGACGAGTTCGGCGGCTGCCGGGGCCTCGTCGACGCGCACCCGGGTGGTGGTGGTGGCGATCGACCGGCTGATCCGGCCGCCGTCCCCCGGCTCCGGGAAGACCGCGACCGCATCGGTGCTCACGCTGCCGATCACCCCGCGGTGCTCCTCGAGCAGCCGCAGGACCACCTGCTGACGCTCGGCCAGCAGGGCGACCGCGCGCTCGCGGCGGGGGTCACGCACCTGCACCGTCACCACGAGGTCGGCGGTGTCGGGGGCGACCTCGACCACGGCCTCGCCGCGCACGACCACGCGCGGGCTGTCGGTCATCGCTCCCTCCGCGCCGGGTCGTCTGCCCGGACCGCTCGAAGCACTGTGCCGGTACGCGGCCGGGCGCGCACCCCGACGGCTTCCACCCCGACGGCGTGCCGGCCGATCGGCAGTGGCCCTAGGGTCGGGCCATGCCCCTCGAAGGTGAGTACGAACCGAGTCCGGACAAGTGGGTCCGCGATCAGGTGGAGCTGTACGAGCGCACCGGCGGCCGGGAGGGCAACACACTGCCCAACCGCACCGAGCCGGTCGTCGTCTACACCACCCGCGGCGCCAAGAGCGGCAAGGTCCGCAAGAACCCGTTGATGAAGGTCGAACACAACGGCGACTACGCGATGGTCGCCTCGCAGGGGGGCGCGCCCAAGCACCCCACCTGGTACTTCAACCTCAAGGCACACCCCGACGAGGTCACCGTCCAGGACGGCGAGGAGGTGTGGGACGGCGTCGCCCGGGAGCTCAGCGGCGAGGAGCGGGCGCAGTGGTGGGAGCGCGCGGTCGCCGCCTTCCCCGACTACGCGGGCTACCAGACCAAGACCGACCGGGAGATCCCGGTCTTCGTCGTCGAGCGGAAGAGCTGAGCGGCTCGTCCCGCCCGGTCGTCGTCGTCACCGGTGCCAGTGATGGCATCGGTGCGGCGGCGGCGCGCCGGCTGCACCGCGGCGGCGCACAGGTGGTCGTCGTCGGCCGGTCGGCGGAGAAGACGGCCGCCGTCGCCGCGGAGCTGGACGGCGCGTTCGCGCTGACCGCGGACTTCGCCCGGCTGGACGACGTCCGCCGGCTGGCCGCGCAGCTGCGGGAGCGGCTGCCCCGGATCGACGTGCTCGCCAACAACGCCGGGGCGTCGTTCGGGCGTCGCCAGGTGACCGTCGACGGCCACGAGCAGACGTTCCAGGTCGACCACCTCGCGCCGTACCTGCTGACCCGGCTGCTGGAGGAACCGTTGCGTGCCGCCCACGGCCGGGTGGTCACCACGGCCTCGTTCATGCACTGGGCCGGGGGCGTGCGCCGCGGACACCTGGCGGAGGCGGTCCGGGCAGCCGGCAGCTACGTCGCCCTGCGCGCCTACGCCCGGGCCAAGTGGTGCACCGTGCTGAACACCCGAGAGCTGGCCCGGCGGTGGGCGCCGGCGGTGACCGCCACCTGCTTCGATCCCGGCGCGGTGGCCACGTCCTTCGGCCGGGCGTCGGGCGGGATCACCGGGCTGGCGTTCCGCACGCCGCTCACCGCGTTCATGCGCACCCCGGCGCAGGGGGCGGACAGCCTGGTCTGGCTGGCGACGGCGGTGGACGGTTGGCGCAACGGTGGGCACCATGCCGGCCGCTCGAGCGCGCTGGTCCTGCCGTCGGCGCGGGACGACGTCCGCGCCCGGGAGCTGTGGGAGCTCTCCGCCGAGCTGGTCGGCCTGCCCGGCTGAGGCGCGCTGCTCAGTGCGCCATCTCCTCCTCCGCGGGGGCGGCATCCGCCACGCTGGCGTGCGGCTGGGGCATGAGCAGCAGCGCGATGAAGGAGACCACCGCGCAGCCGATGATGTAGAGCGAGATCCAGGTCGAGGCGCCGGTGCCCGCGAGGATGGCGGCCGCGATGAGCGGGGCAGGGCCGCCGGCGACGACCGAGGCGAGCTGGTAGCCGAGTCCGGCGCCGCTGTACCGGACGCCGGTGCCGAAGGTCTCCGAGATCAGCGCTGCCTGCGGGCCGTACATGATGTCGTGCACCAGCAGTGAGAGCACGATCGCCAGCAGGACCAGCCCGCTGTCCCGGGTGTTGAGCAGCCCGTAGTACGGGAAGGCGAAGACCGCCATCGCCACGATGCCGATGCCGTAGACGCGTCGCCGGCCGATCACATCCGACAGGTACCCGAAGAACGGGACGCTGATGAAGCCGATGGCGGCGGCGACGAGCACGTCGTCGAGCAGCTGGTTGCGCTGCAGGCCCAGCTCCTCGGTGCCGTAGGCGAGCACGAAGGTGATGAACAGGTAGAAGGGCGCCTGTTCGGCCATCCGGACGAGCGCCGAGGTGAGGATCGCGCGCGGCTGGGTCCTGATGACCTCCAGCACCGGCTGCTTCACCACCGCCTTCTGCTGCCGCACCCGGGCGAACGCCGGGGTCTCCAGCACCGCCAGCCGCACGTAGAAGCCGATTCCGACCAGCACGACGCTGATCAGGAATGGGATCCGCCAGCCCCAGGCGTCGAAGGCCGCGGCCCCGGTCACGTTGGTGACCAGCCTGATCGCGAGGGTGGACAGCAGCAGCCCGATCGGGACGCCGAGCTGCGGGAGGCTGGCCATGAAGCCGTGCCGCTTGCGCGTCCCCCACTCCATCGACATGAGCACCGAGCCGCCCCACTCGCCGCCGACGCCGATGCCCTGGACGATCCGCAGCAGGGTCAGCAGGATCGGCGCCCAGACCCCGATGGTGGCGTAGCCGGGGAGCACGCCCATCAGCGCGGTCGCGGTGCCCATCAGGCTGAGGGTGGCGATCAGCGCGGCCTTGCGGCCGATCCGGTCGCCCACCTGCCCGAAGATCGCGGCGCCGATCGGGCGGGCGGCGAACCCGACGAACTGGGTGGAGAAGGAGAGCAGCGTGCCGGCCAGTGGGGACGAGTCGGGGAAGAACACGTGCGGGAAGACCAGGGCTGCGGCGGTGCCGTAGAGGAAGAAGTCGTACCACTCGATCGTCGTGCCGATCGTGCTGGCGACGGCGGCCTTCGTGCGCATCGAACGTCGGGTCGCGCGATCCAGCGGCGCGACCGGCGGCGCGACCGGTCCGGATCCGTCGGGCTGGTCGGACGTGGAACGAGACATGTGGCCCCCCGGAGCCCACCGCGCGATGTCCGCGGCGACCAATGTGACGGGCGTCACCGTGCTCCGGTTGTGGTCCGCCGTCAATCCCGGGCGGCGTTCACCCCGTCAGGTCGGCCCGGATGCGCCGGGCGACCGACTCGGCGAGCTCGGACTCTCCCCGGGCGCGCGCCCCCAGCAGTGCCCAGCCCAGATCGCCGACCTCCCGGGAGCGGCGTCGCCACACGTCCGCCCCTCGTGCGGAGAACAGCTCGGCGCGGGCGGCGGTGGCCACCTCGTTGAGGCTGACGAGCGCGTCGTGCAGCTCCCGGTCGGCCGTCGTCCCGGCCGGCGCGGTGGCGGCGGCGACCGCCCGCTCCGCCGTGGCGGTGACCGTCCCGGGCAGCCGGCTGCTGCCGGCCCGGGCGAAGAGGAAGAAACCGGCGACGAGGGCGACGACGATGCCGACCAGCGTCTCCTCGATCCGCGCCGCGATCAGCGCGGTACCCGGGCTGCCGGGGGCGCCCAGGTGCACCAGCAGCAGCGAGACGGGGGTGAGGCAGGAGACGGCGAGGACGTACTGGTGGGCGATGAACAGCTCGATGCCGATCAGCAGCAGCGCGACGATCAGCACGGTCACCGGGGTCGGTGGCTGGACGGCGAAGACCAGGCCGGCGATCGCCGTGCCGAGCAGGGTGCCGGTGACCCGGTGGAAGGCGCGGGCCCGGGTGTGCCGCGCGTCGGTGCCCAGCAGGACGGCGACCGCCGAGGTCGCCGCCCAGTAGGGGGCCGGCAGTCCGACGGCGACCGCGACCAGGCCGGCCGCGGTGACCCCGAGGCCGATCCGGGCGGCGGTGGCGGCCCACAGCGGGGTGCGTCGCCGGGTCGTCGGTCCGGCCGCCGGCCGCGGTGCCCGGAGCTCCGGGCCCGGGGCCGGGTCGACGGGCGGCAGAGCGCGGAAGAACCGTGCCTCGATCTCCTCGAGGGCGGGCTGCAGCGACGGTCGGCGCCGGCTACCGACGGCGACCGCGGCGACGGCCACGCGGAGGGCCCGGGCGAGGGCGCCGGGACGGGGGGTGCCCGGGACGCCGCTCTCGACGCGGTCCACCGCGGCCGAGGCAGCCTGCACTGCCCTCCGCTACGGACCGGCCGGGTACCACAGCCAGGGCAGCATGACGACGACCCAGCTGAGCGCAGCCGCCGCGGCG
>JAOPVN010000052.1 GCA_025966175.1 Modestobacter sp.
CTGCACCTCTCCGGCGGTGAGCCGCTGCTGCGCCGCGACCTCCCCGAGATCGTGCGGAGCGCCAGTGAGCTGGGGCTCTACACGAACCTGATCACGAGTGCGCTCGGCCTGACGCCGCGCCGTGCCGTGGAGCTACGGGCCGCGGGCCTCGACCACGTGCAGATCAGCATCCAGGCCGACGAACCGGCGCTGTCCGACCACATCGCGGGGACGACGTCGTTCGACCGCAAACTGGCCGCCGCCCGGCTGGTGAAGGAGCTGGGCTGGCCGCTGACCCTCAACGTCGTCCTCCATCGGCACAACGTCGACCGGATCACCGGCATCATCGACCTGGCCGAGGAGCTCGGCGCCGACCGGGTCGAGCTGGCCCACACCCAGTACTACGGCTGGGCCCTGCACAACCGGGACGCGCTCCTGCCGAGCAGAGCCCAGCTCGAGCGTGCCGACCTGGTGGTGCGGGCGGCGCACGCACGCCTGCAGGGCCGGATGGAGGTCATCTACGTCCTCCCCGACTACTTCGGCCGGTACCCCAAGCCCTGCATGGGCGGCTGGGGCCGGCGGCAGCTCACCGTGGTGCCCAACGGCGACGTCCTGCCCTGCCCGACCGCCCAGGACCTGCCGCTGCCCCGGGCCAGCGTGCGTGAGCACTCGCTGGCCTGGATCTGGGCGGAGTCACCGCTCTTCCAGCGCTTCCGCGGCACCGACTGGATGCCTCTTCCGTGCCGCGGCTGCGATCGCCGCGAGGTCGACTTCGGCGGCTGCCGCTGCCAGGCGTTCGCGCTGACCGGCGACGCGGCGCGCACCGACCCGGTCTGCCACCTCTCTCCCGACCACGGGATCGTGGCCGAGGCGGTGCAGGCCGCCGACGAGGCGCCGTGGCCGCGCGATCCGGTGTTCACACCCCGCTCGCGGCATGCTGCGCGGCCTCGGTCATGACGTCGATCTTCGTCTTCATCTCCGGGGCGACGCTCCTGGTGATCAGCGCCGAGAAGCTCATCGCGCACCTCGTCGGGGCGGCGAGCGGTCTCCGGATCCCGCTGTTCCTGCTCGCCGTCGTCTTCACCGGGGTGGAGTTCGACGACATCACGCTCGGCGTCGGGCTGAACCTCGACGACCTCAACGGCGTCGCGCTCGGCGTCGTGTTGGGCACCGCGCTGTCCTTCACCGGGGTCGTGCTTGCGCTCGCCGCGATCCTCGTGCCGAGCAAGGTCGACATCCCGCCTGACTACGCCATCGTGTTCGCTGTCGCACCGCTCGTGATGGTCGGGTTCACGCTCTCCGGGTCGCTCACCGCCACCGACGGCCTGGTGCTCCTCGGCCTCTTCGTCCTGTTCATCGCCTACGTCGCCGCCCGGGAGCTCCGCAGGAACGTCCCGGTGTTCCGCGACGCGGAGGTGTACGAAGCCGCCGCCGTCGGAGGACCGGGAGGTGGTGCGCAGCCCGGCCGCGGCGCGCAGGCGTACGTGCGGCAGGAGGAGTCGGACAGGGCAGGAACACGGGCCGACGACGAGGCCGTCACCGAGGCAGGTGCGCTCCCCGGCTGGGCCCACCTGGGACTGGCGGTGCTCGCCCTCGCCGGCCTCATCATCGGCGCGGCGACGACGAGCACCGGAACCCAGGGGATCCTGGACACCTACCGGCTCGAGGGCACGGTGTTCGGCGCCACCATCGTCACCGCCGTCCTGACGGTCGAGGACGTCTTCGTGACGGTGGAGTCCTTCCGGAAGGGCGTGCCCGAGCTGGGGGTCGGGAACGTCATCGGCAGCCTCGTCTTCTCGGTCACCGGGAAACTGGGCATCACCCTCCTGGCCGGGGACATCGTCATCGGCAAGGACGTGCTCAGCTGGCACCTGCCCGCGTTGATCGCCCTCACCGCCCTCGGGGCGTACTTCCTCTCCACCGGCCGGCTGAAGCGGTGGCACGGCGGCATCCTGCTGGCCCTCTACGCCGGGTACTGGGTGATCAGCCTCGTCGCGTTCGGCGGGGCTCCGGTCCAACTGGACTGAGTGCGGGTCCGAGGTCCCGCAGAACGTCCGGTGCGTGCCGAACCCTGCCGGGCGCGGGCGGCGTGGCGCTCGCGGCGTGTCAGTGGGGCGTGAGGGGGGCAGCCACCGTCTCCTCCTCGGGGACGACGACCTCGTCGATCATGGCCTGGATCTGCTCGGTGGGCAGCGCCACGGCCAGCGCCCAGTAGTAGATGACCAGGCTGAAGACCGCCGTCACGGCGATGTCCCACCAGAGCGGGATCAGCGGGTTCTTCAGCGGCCCGTACGGGCTCAGGTAGACGATCACGCCGAGGCCGATCAGGTAGACGGGCAGCCACTGGGCGGCCCTCCACTGCAGCACCGGCTTGTGCGCGTTGAGGTGGAAGCCCCGGCTGAGCGCCAGGATGACGTATCCGAGGAGGATCGCCACACCGAGTTTCCAGTCCGTCGTCCAGCCCGACCAGAGGATGATCAGGCTCGAGACGATGAAGGCGAGCGGGGCGAGCACCTGGGCCAGGGGCAGTCGGTACGGCCGCTCCGCATCGGGCAGCCGCCTGCGGAACACCCCGAGCGACAGCGGTGCGCCGGCGTACATCAGCACACTGGCGCTGGTGATCAGGCCGACCAGCGACTGCCAGCTCGGGAACGGC
The DNA here is from genome assembly GCA_025966175.1 of Modestobacter sp. GTDB lineage: Bacteria > Actinomycetota > Actinomycetes > Mycobacteriales > Geodermatophilaceae > Modestobacter. Next base: position 2,636 of record JAOPVN010000052.1, read on the forward strand.
AGGAAGCAGATGCAGCCGACCACGAACGCGGTCACGACTCCGACCCACGGGACCCCGCGGTCGCTGAGCCGCTCGTAGGCCTGTGGCACGTAGCCGTTGCGGGAGAGCCCGTAGGAGACCCGGGACGAGGCGGCGGTGTAGATCAGGCCGGTGCCGCCGGGAGACACGATCGCGTCGAAGTACAGGATCGCGGCGAGCCAGCCCAGGCTGAGCAGCGAGGCGAGCTGCGCCCACGGCCCGGTGAACGCGCTGTAGAACCCGGTGCCGACGGTGGCCCACGTCGGGCCGATCGCGCTGGCCGGCAGCGCGAGCAGGAAGACGACCTGCAGGGCGACGTAGATGATGAACCCGATCACGATCGACCCGATCACGGCGAACGGGATGTCGCGCTTGGGCCGGCGGCACTCACCGGCGAGCTGGTCGGCCTGCTCGAAGCCCAGGTAGGAGAAGATGATCCCGCTGGTCGAGACCGCCGCCAGGACGCCCTTGGCGCCGTCGGGTGCGAAGCCGTCAGCAGCGTGGAAGTTGCCCGGGTGCAGGCCGCCCACGAGCGCCACGACGAGGATCGTGAGCAGCGGGACGGCGACCTTCCACCAGGTCGCGCTGCTGTTGGTCAGTGCGAGCGCGCGGATGCCCAGGAAGTTGATCGACGACAGGACCGCCATGAGCACGATGGCGACCGCCAGTCCGCTGGGAGTGAGCGTGGCGTCGGGGTGCAGCCAGCCGTGCGCGAAGGAGTAGTGCGTCGCGTAGTTGATCATCGCGGACACCTCGATGGGCGCCACCGTCGCCGCCTGCAGCCAGGAGAACCAACCGAACGAGGCACCCGCGGCGCCGCCGAAGGCGTAGTGCGGGAAGCGGGCCGATCCACCTGAGACGGGGTACATCGCCCCCAACTCGGCGTGCACCAGGGCGAGGACGAGGATCGCGAGCCCGCCGATGACCCACGAGATGACCGCCGCCGGGCCGGCGGCGAGGAGTCCCTTCTGGGCTCCGAACAACCAGCCCGACCCGATGATGGAGCCGACCGAGGCCCACAGCAGGCCGATCAGCCCGATCTCCCGCTTGAGCGAGGCCGGCCTGCGCGTCGGGGTCTCTTCCGATGCGAGTGCCATGGCGGCCTCCTCGGCACGCAGGTGTCCCTGACGAGCACTCCGCGGACCGCAGTCAGGCCCCTGGCGTGCTGTCGTTCCGCACCGCAGAGCTGCCCCGAGGAATTGTCGATCCCGGATTGCCGCACCACCAGAGCCGAGCGCAGCAGAAGCCTGTGAATCGGGGCCGGCGGCTGCCAGCGGTCCACCGGCCGCGACGACCGACCACGGGGCTGTTCACCCGCGGCCCCGAGGACCAGGATCGAGGTCGGACGGCGTGGACACGGACGTCCGGCCGACAGTCCGCCGAGGGGCACCCGCCATGACCGACCATCCGACGCTCGGCCGCAGTCCGTTCCTCCGGGGCCCGTACGCTCCCGTGACCGAGGAGATCACCGCCTTCGACCTGCCGGTGACCGGGAGCCTGCCCACCGAGCTGGACGGTCGTTACCTGCGCAACGGACCCAATCCGCTGGGCGTGGACGATCCCGGCTCCCACTGGTTCCTCGGTGCCGGCATGGTGCACGGGGTCCGACTCAGGGACGGCAAGGCCGAGTGGTACCGCAATCGCTGGGTCCGTTCCCGGCACGTCGCCGAGTCACTGGGGGAGAAGTGGCCGACCGGACCCGTCCATGCCGGCATGGACTTCGCCGCCAACACCCACATCATCGCCCACGCCGGGCGCACCCTGGCCACGGTCGAAGCCGGCCCCCTGCCGTACGAGCTCACCGCCGAACTGGAGACCGTGGGTCCGTGTGACTTCGACGGCACGCTGCCCGGTGGCTATGCCGCGCACACGAAGCTCGACCGGCGCACCGGCGACCTGCACGCCGTTGCGTACTTCTGGGGCTGGGACCACGTGCAGCACGTCGTCATCGGCACTGACGGCAGGGTCACCGGCACCACCGACGTCCCGGTGGCCGACGGGCCGATGATGCACGACTTCGCCCTGACCGAGAGTCACGTGGTCCTGTTCGATCTGCCGGTCACGTTCAGCATGGAGGCGGCGTCTGCGGGATCGCAGTTGCCCTACGCCTGGAATCCCTCGCACCAGCCCCGCGTCGGGCTGCTGCCCCGGACGGGTGCCGTCCGGGAGGTGCGTTGGCTCGAGGTGGACCCGTGCTGGATCTTCCACGTCCTCAACGCCTACGACGACGGCGACCGGGTCGTCGTCGACATGTGCCGGTACGAGGGCGCCTACGACATGAGGGTCCTGGCCGAGCAGGGGCCACTCACGCTGGAGCGCTGGATCATCGACCCGACCGCCGGCCGGGTGACCCGGCGGTGCCTCGACGACCGCCAGCAGGAGTTCCCGCGGGTGGACGACCGAGTGACGTCGCAGCCGCACCGCTATGGCTACAGCGCCATGGTCGGGGAGGTCAGCCGGGCCACGGTGCAGTCGAACGGCGACTTCGGGGACGGCGCGTTCGCCGATGCGCTGCTGAAGCACGACCTGTCCGCCGGAACGGTGGAGGTGCACCGGTTCGGACCGGACGCCGCCGCCGGCGAGGCCGTGTTCGCGCCCTCCTCACCCGAGGCGGCCGAGGACGACGGATATGTGATGGCGTTCGTCCACAACCCGGACCGCGGAGCTGCCGACCTGGTGATCCTCGCCGCGCAGGACTTCACCGGCGAACCCGTCGCTGCCGTCCATCTCCCGGCGCGGGTCCCGCTCGGGTTCCACGGCAGTTGGGCCGCCGATTCCTGAGCGCAGGGCAGACCGCCGCATGCAGAGACCGCCTGCGTGCTCTGCCCCGCGACCGAGACGAGCTCGTCGGACATCCCGACGCAGTTGACCGCGAACTGACCGGTCGACTGATCCTGGGTGGTCGGCAGCGGCCCGATGCGCGGAGGGCGCCATCGGCGGGCCGCGGTGGCGAGTGGCGTCCGCGTGCGGGCCCGAAAGCCGGCCGATGTGACGCGCCTCGCGGAACGCTGCGTCCATCATCGCTCAGCACGCTGTTGCGACGCGCCGCGCGTTGCAGAGTTCGCTGACTACCCTTCGGAGACACCGCAAAGCACTCTGTCATCAGCTGCCTCGCTGGTAACGACGGCGAGTCGCGTCGGGCGGACTCTCCGTATGCGCGGTCAGCGCGCTCCGTGAGGCTCCGCGGACTCTTTGCGCAGGCTCGCCGAGGTTCTTAGCGTGGTTGTGGTCCGGGCTGGGTCGCACCCGTCGCCCATCCGTGGCGACACCCCCCGGACACCGCCGAGCTGGGCGGCCGGCCATCGATGCCGGTCCCCGGGCCGGGGACCCATCGCGTCCCTGGGGTGAAGCGCGGCCTGCGACGGAGCAGGCGGCGCCGGGCGACTTCGCCGTCCGAACCCGTCAGCTAACCCGGTAGGCGGTCGTGGAGAACAGGAGAACCCGTCGTCCATGACGACTGCTCGAACGACCCTTGCCCGCTTCACCCGTCCCGCCCTCCGTGGTGCGCTCGCGCTCGCGGCCGGCGCGGGGATCCTGCTCACCCCGGCCGTGGCGCAGGCCGCGCCGGCGTCCGCTGCCACGGCCGTGGCAGCGTCGACCGCGGCCTCGCAGATCGCCGTGAACACGGCGATGGCGCAACTCGGTGACCCCTACGTGTGGGCCGGTGCCGGCCCCGATGCCTTCGACTGCTCGGGCCTGACCCAGTTCGCGTGGCGTGCGGCCGGCGTCCAGCTGCCGCACAGTGCGGCCGCGCAGGCCGGCATGGGGATTCCGGTCGACCGCGCCAACCTGGCCCCTGGTGACCTGGTGTTCTTCTACGGCACCGGTCACGTCGGCATCTACATCGGCAACAACCAGGTGGTGCACGCCCCGACCTCCGGTGACGTCGTCAAGGTGACGAACGTCGACGCCTTCTACGGCTACAGCAGCGCGCGTCGCATCGGCTGACGCCTGCGCACATCGGTGCCCCGGCCGCGACCCGCGGCCGGGGCACCGTCCTCCCGGCCCCACCATCCGCGAGCATCCCGGCCGCTGCGGCCGGATCAGGAGATCCACGCCTTACCCGACTCCGTCCTGAGCCGAGTGGCGCAGGTGCGACAGCGCCCCACGGTCAGCGACCGTGAGGGCGCTGGAGTGTGTCCGAGGAGCGACACGGCACATCTGCACACGGCTCCGTCAGTGAGCCATCGGCCGACGCCTGGCTCCCCGGTTCGGCGGCGTCGCGCCCAGCTCAGGCCTTGTTCGGCCTGCCCGTCAACTTGTCGCGCAGCCGGTCC
>JAOPVN010000129.1 GCA_025966175.1 Modestobacter sp.
GCGGACAAGTTCCTGCCACTGCTGGACCTGCGGACCCCCATCGTCCCGGCCGCACTCCGCAACGAGGCCGGGATCGTGGGCGCGGCCATGCTGGCCTCGGGGGGACCTGCGCGCCCGGCCTGACAGCGGTTCTCAGGCAGCTTGCCGGGTGGGGTAGCCGGCCCTCGGCGGCGGATCCCTGGATGCACCGCACCGACAGCACCGATGAACACCGACAGACCGGCACAGCACGCCGCGATCCCCACCGCGAGGAGAACGTGACGCAGCACCGGGACGGCCGACGGCGCGGGCACGGAGGAGATGGCCCCGAAGGCGAAGACAACGAAGATCGGCCCGGCCGGACGCCAGCGCAAGCTGTCACTGGCCAGAGAACCCGCCGCCGCGAGCAGCCCGGCTCCCACCACGGCCAGCCAGGGGCGGGCCGCCCCGGTGGTCGTCACCCAGGCGGCCAAGCCCACGCTGAGCACGGGGCTGCTGCCCCCGAGGGGCTGGCTGCGGATCCGCATCCGATGTGGTTCGCCCCGGCCGTACACGGACGCGAAGGCGCCGAACACAGCGAATAAGGCCAGGTCCGTGCGGTCCACTGCCTCGAGCACCGCCGCGGCGCCACGACCGACACCGCGACCCGGACTGCAGGCAGGTGACTTCCGTGGTGCGGTCCCACCTCCAGCAGGCGGTCGGCTAATGGTGGTCAAATGGTGGTCAACCCAGGCCCGGTCAGTGGCCGCTGTGTGAGTCGGCTGACCACTCTGAGGGGAGCCGGCTCGGCAACCACGAGCTGCTCGGCACAGCCAGGAGAGCGCTGATCCGTTGTCAGCAGTTGGGTGGGTTGCGAGCAGCCTTCGGGACCAGCCGGCGGTGGCGCTCGACGGACCATGCAGCACGCCGAGCGCGGCGGCCAGCTCGGGCGCGCAACCGTGGTCGGCAGCGAATCGATCAGCAGCAAACTCGGCACGCCGGCATACCCACGCGTCAGCCAATGGGCCGATCGCCGCGCAGAGCGCGACAGCTGCGGCCACTCCCCCAGTCAGCCAGTGCCGCTGGTGCGCCGCTTGCGCCACGGCAACGCCAACGCCGGGGACGGCAACGATCGCGAAGCCTCGTCGGGCCTGACGACCAGAGAGTGCGCTTCCAGATCGGCTAGCAGTCGCGCTGCAGCGCGCCACGGTGCGGCCAGCCACATCGCGAAGAGCATCGGCCGCCTCGCGCCCGTGGCGTGATGGCCCAGCTCGTGGACCAGGACGGCCACCACCTGGTCATCTGAGAGTCGACCGGCGCGATGGTCATCCAGTCCCCGACTGGTGACGGCGACGCTGCGCCCGCCGGTGGCGTATGCGTTGAGCTTCCGAGCCCGCTGCACGTACAGCTCGACACCCTCCGCTGGAGCCCCGGCCGATATCAGTGCTGCCGACCAGAGCGGCTGTAGCACCGCGGCTTGCGGCGGGCTGGGCCGGCGGAACCCGACCGCCGCCCGCGCGGCGACCCGTTCCCCAGCCCGGGTGAGTGCGATCGCTCCGCAGCTCACCCAGGTCAGCGCCCTCGGCAGCGCCCAGCCACCCAGCGCACCGGCCGCGACGAGGACGAGGACGAGCAGGCTGCTCAACATCGCCGGCGACGCAGCCGCCGCATGCAACAGCCAGAACTGGACGGCCGGTCCGCGCGCTCCGCCGGCGCCATGTGTTCCGCAGTTTCTCATCGGGGCCTCCTCGGACGCCGTAAGCGCATCGGGCAACCTGCCGCCCACTACTGACATCGGCCCTCTCGCTGCGGTGCTGCCACCCGCTGCTGGCCACACGCATCCAGCGCCGGACCGACGGCAACCGAGGCGCCCTCCTCAAGGTGTCACTACGCGACGTCCGAGGGCGCCTTGTCCTGACGCGAGCACCAACTCCGGGAGGGCGCCGATGTCCAGCCACGCCCATGAGGCGGTTCCCGTTGACGCATCCAGCGTCACGTCGAGTGAGCGCCCGCCGCCTCGCGCCCTCCCGATCGACCGCGAGGATCCGGCCGACCGGCGTCGGGCCTGTGCGGACCTTGTCGCCGCCTACGGCGGAGACACGTACCGGCTGCTGACCGACCTGGCCAACCTGCTCCAGGCGAGCGTGGCCTACGTCGACCGGCCCACGGTCGAAGCCCACCTGGAACGGCCGCTGTCCGACACCGAGTGGTCGACCATCGTCTGCCGGTTCTCCGCCATGGCCTTCGACGAGCACATCGGAGACGCCGGCACGACCCGCACCGACTGGATCGACGACGTCCTGCTTCCGGCCGGCTTACCCGGTCGGGGTCGAGGCGACAGCCGCCCGTCGAGCTCACCCGGGCGTCCGAGCTGGCGATGAGAACTACCCGCACCTGCTCGAGCTGCGGCTACACCGCCGACTACGCCAGCAGCCCGCTGGCCGATGCGCACCATCCACGGCATTCCTGCGCCAAGCACCGGCTGGCTGTTGAGCGAGCCGCTCGCCGCGCGGACCGCGCCCGCACGCGGATGGCACGCGAATGCGCGCATTCAGGCGCCCCCCACGTCCACGGGACCAGGGCCGCTTACGTCAAGGACCGGTGCCGCTGCACCGAATGCACCGCTGCGAACACCGCTGCCTCCCGCACGGCCAACCGGGAGCGCACCTATGGGCGGTGGCAGCCGTTCATCGACGCCGGCCCGGTCCACGACCATCTCGCTTTGCTGCGGGCATCCGGGATCGGGGTCGAGCGCATCGCGGCGCTCGCAGGCATGTCCGTCAGCCACATCCGCGAGTTGGCCGCTCCCGACCGCCGCGACTCCCCCGTCACCAGACGGATCCGCCCCAGCACCGCCACCCGGATCTTGAGCATCAGCGTCGACCACGCCGAGCGGGCGCCGCACAGTCTTGTCGACGCGACCGGAGCTCGACGCCGACTCGAAGCTCTCATCGCCATCGGCTGGTCCCCCGAGCTGCTGGCCACCGAGCTCGCTCGCCGCCCGAGCAGCTTGCGACGCAGCATGACCAGCCCATCCGTCACCGCACGCACCGCCCGAGACGTCGCCGCGCTGTACGAAGAGCTGTCGGGTGCTTCACCACCGCGCAACACCGTCGAGCAACGTGGCGCCGCGGACGGCGCCCGAGCCCATGCCGCGGCGAACGGATGGCGGCCACCGTTGGCCTGGGATGACATCGACACCGCCCCGGTGCCGCAATCGGCTGCTGCTAACTCCGCGCCGGACGATCTTGATGAGATCGCCATCGAGCGTGCGCTGGCGGGCGACGGCGTCGTCTACGACCAGCTCACCCCAGCCGAACAGCACACGGTCGTCACGTTGCTCAGCGCTCGTGGTCGATCGATCCGCGACATCGCTGCGCAACTTCGAACGACCAAACGCACAGTGTCCAGACGACGCGCGATATGACCGGAGTGAAGTAGGGACATCTCAGCCAGAAGCCACGGGTCGGCCCGCCCCCGGTTTGGCGCGTCGCGGCCGTGTCTCTCCGCCTCGCCTGATCAGTTGGAGTGGCGGCTGATGGCCAGCCGCGCCGCCTCCGCTCTCCGGTGCAAGCTGCGGTACCGAAACACGCAGAGCTTCCAGTTCGCCGGGGCGGACGACCTCCAACACGACGACAGGGCCGGTCACCAACCCGCTACCGAAGGCTGTCCCTCGCTGCCCTCGCGAAGCAGGAAGCCGGCCTGCGCCAACTCATCCAGCCGGTCTTGCAGGGACCGCTTGGCCTCTCGGATGGCACGGAAGCCTTGAACCTCGACGTCGGATGAGATGTCGCACCAGTCGGTCACGGCGGCGCATGTTCATCCCGCCGAGTCTCCGCCAGCTCCCACGCCACCCATCCTCCAGTTCGGGGCGCGAGAAGTTGCCCAGCTGATCACAGGCACAACCACACCTGCGTTCGCCGCCCGGTCGCGTCTGCGGAAGCCACGAGGAGGTGGGGCCACCGTTGCGGCGCGGGGCCGGCTAGGGCCTTCAGGCTCGACGTCGGCGAACGACCCAGACCGCGCCACCGATGACAGCGAGCAGCACGACGATCAGCAGCACGATCACCGGAGCGCCGACACCCGAGTCTTCGGCGGTCTCCTCGGCCACGTCGTCGGTGTTCACCTCCTCCGTGGACGACGCAGCCGGCGTCTCCGTTGCGCTAGGAGTCATCGCCGCCGATGAAGGAACCGCGGCGCCGGCGGGGGCCGGTGCCACAGCGAGGACCGGTGCGGGGCTCTCCGGCTCAGGGACCGCCTCGGTGATCGGTTCGATCCAGGCGTCGTCGCGGCCGTCGGAATACCGCTGCAGGGTGGGGAAGGCCAGCTCGGTCGCGTCGGCGGGGAGCTGCGCGACGGTGATGCTGTACTCGGCGTCGACACCCGGGCCGATGTCGGGGCCGGCCAGCTCGAACCCGTCGGCGGTCGGGGTGAGCGCCCAGCCGGCGGGGCCGCTGGCGAGCGTGACGTCCGCCGGTGCGATGCCGGCCGGGAGCTGGGTCTTCATGCTGACGATGCCGGCACTGTTGGACTCGGACTCGGCACTGAAGACCAGGGTCACTGGACCGGTGCCTGCCTGAGCACCTTCGGCGCTGACCTCGACGTGGGCGCTGGCCGGCGAGGCGACTGCCCAGGCCAGGGCGAGGGTCATGGTGGCGGTGAAGACGGCGCGGCGGCTGTGCAGCCGGAGGTCGGTGGTCACGGTCCTCTGGTCGGTCCCCACACGAGAGAAGTTCCCTGCGCCGCCTGTTTTACTATCTGCGTATGAGCGCAGAAAGCCAGCCATGCCGCCGCTCGCTCCCGGCCGACCAGGTGGACCTGGCGGTCGAGGTGTTCCGGATGCTGGCCGACGCCACGCGCATCCGGATCCTGTGGGCGCTCATCGGGCAGGAACTGTCGGTGAACGAACTGGCGGCCGAGGTCGGCAAGATGCCGGCGTCGGTGTCGCAGCACCTGGCCAAGCTGCGGATGACCCGGCTGGTGCAGACCCGGCGCGAGGGCACCCAGGTCTTCTACCGCCTGGAGAACGAGCACATCGCCCAGCTCGTCACCGATGCCGTGTACAACGCCGAGCACAGCGGGCCCGGCGTGCCCGGCCACCACCTCCCCGACACCGACCTGGTCCAGCTGCACCGCAACGCCGAAGGCGCCTGACATGACCCACTCGCCCGATGATCACCGCGACCACGGCCGCGACCACGGCCACGACCATCACGGTGGGCTCCGCGGCTTCGTGACCCGGCTATTCAGGCCGCACAGCCATGACGCCGCCGACTCCGTGGACTCCGCGCTGGAGGCATCGGCTCAGGGGGTCCGCGCGGTGAAGATCAGCCTGGTGGGCCTCGCGGTCACCGCGGTGCTACAGGTGCTGGTGGTCACCGTCAGCGGCTCGGTGGCACTGCTGGCCGACACGATCCACAACTTCTCCGACGCACTCACGGCCGTGCCGATCTGGATCGCCTTCGTCGTGGGTCGCCGCGCGGCGAACCGCCGGTACACCTACGGCTACGGCCGGGCCGAGGACCTGGCGGGCCTCTTCATCGTCGCGATGATCGCGCTGTCCGCCGTCGTCGCCGGCGTCGAGGCCGTCCGCCGCCTGCTCGATCCCGCCCCGGTGGAGCACCTGGGCTGGGTGGCACTGGCCGGGCTCATCGGCTTCCTCGGCAACGAGCTCGTCGCCGTCTACCGCATTCGCGTGGGCCGGCAGATCGGCTCCGCCGCCCTCGTCGCCGACGGGCTGCACGCCCGGACCGACGGCTTCACCTCCCTGGCCGTCCTCGCCGGCGCCGGTGGCGTCGCGCTGGGCTTTCCGCTTGCGGACCCGATCGTCGGCCTGCTGATCACGGTCGCCATCCTCGCCGTCCTCCGGACCGCAGCCAGGGACGTCTACCGGCGGCTGATGGACGCCGTCGACCCCGCACTCGTCGACCAGGCCGAGCGGTCGCTGTGCACCACCCCGGGGGTCGTCGGCGTCCGGGCGCTGCGGATGCGCTGGATCGGTCATCAGATCCACGCCGAGGCCGACCTGGACATCGACGGGCGGGCCACGCTGGTGGACGCGCACCGGCTCGCGCACGAGGCCGAGCACCGGCTGACCCATGATGTGCCCAAGCTGCGAAGTGCGGCGATCCACGCCTACCCCGCCCACTCGCAGGGGCTCGCCAGCCACTGACGGGGCCTGAGCCACGCCCCTTTGTCCTCCCAGCGGGGCGGTGCGCCGGGCGCCAGGCTGGCGCCGCCGGTCGAGTGCTCCCTTGCCCCGCCGCAACCGCGGTCGCACCATTAGCTGGTGGTGGGATCCGGTGTCCCGGGGTTGAGTCGGCCATGACCGCCGACCGGCGGAGGGGACACCGTCGGACGGTGCTGCTCACCGTGGGTCTGCTCGCGGTGACCGCGGCGATCGGCGTTCCCGTGGTCGGGTGGCTCGTGCGGCCGGCGGCTACGCCGCTGCCACTGGCCGTCGCGACGACGGTGTCCCTGCCCGGGGATGCAAGCCGGTTCGACTACGCCGACGTCGACGCGGCCGCACACCGGTTGTTCCTGGCTCACATGGGCGACGGCACCCTCCTCGAGCTGGACACCGACACCGGCGCGGTGCTGGCGACGGTGCCGAACCTGCCCACCGTCACGGGAGTGATCGTCGTGCCGGAACTGCGCCGGGTCTACGCGAGCGCCGCCGGCACCGGTGAGGTCGTGACCGTGGACGAGGACACCTCAAAGGTGCTCGCCCGAGCCCCGGCCGGCGAGTTCCCCGACGGCTTGGCCTACGTCACCTCCACCGATGAGGTGTGGGTGAGTGACGAGTCCGGCGGTGTGGTGACCGTCCTCGACGCAGGCAGCGGCCAGCCGGAGGCGACCGTGCCGCTGGGCGGGGAAGCCGGCAACGTGCGCTACGACCCCGCCGCCGACCAGGTGCTGGTCGACGTGCAGACCCGCGACGAGATCGCCGTCATCGACCCGCACAGCCGCACCGTGGTCGATCGCGTGCCGGTGCCCGGCTGCGACCACGACCACGGGCTGCTCGTGGTCGACCGGCGGGCGTTCGTCGCCTGCGACGGCAACGACACGCTCGTCACCCTGGCGCTGCCCGGGTTCACCCAGCTGGGGCGCTCCGACCTCGGCCACGACCCCGACGTACTGGCCGCCGACCCGGACCGCGGCCTGCTCTACGTCGCCGCAGAATCCGGTGTGCTCACCACCGTCGATCTGGGCCCGCCGGCCGGCCGGGTCACCGGCCGTGCGCACCTGGCCGACGACGCCCACGTGGTCGCGGTCGATCCCAGAACCGGGCGGGCGTACTTCCCGGTGCCGGACGCCGGCAACGGGCATCCCGGGCTGCTCATCACCACTCCCACGACGAGCGGTTCACCCTGAACCGGCCAAACACCCCTGGACGCCTTACTGCAACCCTGGTTGCACTATTTGCATGACGACGGATCACGCGGCGCGCGCCCCGGGCGAATGGGTGCTGCTGTCCTACCGGCTGCCCCGCGAGCCCTCCGGCCCACGGACCACGCTGTGGCGCCGGCTCAAGCGGCTGGGCGTGGCCCAGCTGGCCGACGGCCTCGTGGCCTTACCCGCCGACGCCCGCACCCGTGAGTCGCTGGAGTGGCTGGCCGACGACGTCCTCCCCGCGGATGGGACCGCGGGGCTGTGGGTGGCCCGCCCGGCGGCGCTCGCCCGACTTGCCACCGGGATCAGCACCGCTGCGCTCACCATGGCCGCCGGCCGGCGTAGCAAGCCCGTAGCCCTCTCCCCCGCTGCAGGCGCCCCGGCTGATGCCGCTCATGGCGACACTGCCGGCGACCCAACGACAGCCGGCGCGTGAAGTGAACTGAGGCTCCAGCGCCCCGAACGTCTCTCCGCGGGCCCGCAGCGGCACGATCGTGCACGAGGTGAAGTCCAGCCGCCGCCACACCGCGCGCACCTGCTCGGTCGCAGTGACGCGACGACCAGCTCCTCGTCGATCGTGGTCACCTGCACCGGCTCGCCCGACAGCAGGGCGTCGACCATCGCGGCGTCGTCTGCGTGTCCCGCAGCCGGCCGTGCAGGGAGATATCGAGGTCGCCGTGCCGCTCTGGGTCGCGGTGCGCCCAGGCCTTACCACCGGGGGCGCCGTACTCACCGACAGCGGGACGATCACCCAGCGCACATCCAAGACACAATTGGCTCAAGCAGCTTAGTGGCCGACTCGTCGGTGCCCAGCGTGGTGATCACCGCCTTACAGACCTCTGCCAGAAGAGCGGAGTCGGTCGGCGTTCTCGTCGGCCTCTACGGACTTACCGGCGTCTTCGGGTCGCTCGGCGCGCCGGTCGTCGACTGTCCGAGCGGATACCTGCAGCAGGCCGTCGATGACGACGGCGGTGGCGAAAGCCAGCGGCCGGCCGGCGGGTAGAAGCCCGACCAGGTCACCGATGCGCCCGTGCTGCGTGCACGCAGCAAGTAGGGTGGTGGAAGACGGTGCCGCCGAGCTCGGGCAGCGCGCGACCCCCAGATGTTGCGGCCGATCAGCTCGGCGGCGGGCCGGTCGAGCAGCGCACCGACCAGGTTGAGATGGCAAATCGTCCAGTCGGCGTCGAAGATCGCGACCGGGTCCGGCAGCACCTGCAGGGCAGCGGCCAGCCCCCTGCCCGAGCTGGGCGGCGGCGAACTCACTCACCACATCTCCGTTCTAATCGGTCGGTGCTCCGGTGTAGAGGCCCGGCACTTTGCGACGTCGAGCACCGACCGCGGGCCGCCCTCCGCGGCGTCGACTCTGGAAGTCGACGGTCCGATGGTCGAAACCGTGGATCGCCTACGCCGGAGCGACCTGCAGCCGTGGTTCCGCCGCCGCGGCAGGATTCCCACTGACCTGCTCGGTCCGCATGCTTCGAAAGCCGGGGCGCCTGTTTGCGCGTCGCCGTGGATCTCCGATGGGGCTGCGCAACGACTGACGCGTGGCCGAGGACCGCAACCAGCCACCACACGGAGCGGCCGGTCTGTTCAACCGTTCGTCCCGTCGGGGCCTTGACCCGTCACCGCCACACCGCCGGTGCCTGGCTCGCTCGTCTTGAGTCTGCTGTTGCCCAGGGCCTTGCGCCGGCGAGGCTGGCCCAGCAGGGTCACGGATTGGCACGCGTGGGCACGCGTGAAGGGGCACGGGCACATCGGGGACCGTCGGTCGTCCTCACTCCGGAGAGAGGGACTACGTCATGCGCGCACAGTCCACTGCGTTGATCGGACGCACGGTCATCACCCTGGGTTATCTGATCGCCCTGGCCGTGGCGGGGTCGCCCGGCCAGACTGCCGTCCTCGCTGGGATGTCCCTGGTGGCGGTTTGGGTGGCGCCGTTGGCCCTGCAGGCCACGTGGCGGCTCGGCAGTCGGGCTGTCGCGCCACCGGCCGTGCTACCTCCCGACGACGGGGCGCGGGCTGCTTGAGCTCACCCGCACCCCGTCGGGCCGGTCAGGTCAGCTGTGCGATGGCCTCGACGATCAACACGACGCCGAAGATGAAGAAGAGCACCGCAGCGCCGATCCGGATGACGTTCTCCGGCAGCCGCTTGCCCAGCGCCCGGCCGACCACGATGGCCAAGGCGTCGGCGGCGACCATACCGAGGGTTGAGCCCACCCAGGTGCCGAACCAGCCGTAGTCGGTGGCCAGGGTGATGGTGGCGAGCATGGTCTTGTCGCCGAGCTCGGCGAGGAAGAAGGCGGTGCCGACGGCGATGACCACCGACTTGACGGCGCGGCTGGCCTTCTCCTTCTCCTCCTCGGTGAGATTGTCCCCGCGCAGAGTCCAGAAGCCGAACGCGATGAAGGCCAGCGCGGCGACGAGGTTGATCCAGCCGGTGGCCAGGCCGTCGTCTCGGTCGGCGATCTTCAGCCAGCGCTGCAGGCAGGACTCCGAGATCCCGAAATCCCGGGCGACCTGGGAGATCGACGCCTCGCCCTTGCGGGCCACGGCGATGACGTCACGCCGGAACTCCGGCGGGAACGGCTCGGGCACGATGCTGATCCTTCCAGCGAGGCCGCAGCCTCACAGGCAAGGAGTCAACCGAACCGGGGGCAACGGCGGTGGGGCGCCTTCGGCGATCAGCGAGTTCACCATCATGCCGAGCACTGTGCGGCTCCCGGCGCACACGGCAGTCGCCCGGCGTGAGTTCCGACGAAGGTGTCGCGGCATCCGCTCAGCGGCACTCCGAGCTACCGAGTCCGGCGAACAGCACTCCTGGTCCCAAAACGACACTGCCTTGCGCTGATCGACCTGGCGCCCGTCGACGATGAACTGCTGCAAGGCGCGCCCCATCAGGATGCGGTGGCTGACCCACGCGGAGGTGCTGATCAGGCACTCGTGACGGGAGATGTGCCGCAGGACCCACTGCTTGTCCAGGGTCGTTGTGCCAGACGTGGGCGTCGAACCACCGCTCGGCGATCTCCACGTCAGTCAGCCGGGTTTGCTCGTCGGCCCCCCGGGCCAGCGACCATGACGACCCAGCGCTCCGCCGTCATCAGCTTGGTCACGTGGCGCCGAACGTCCCGGATCAGATCCCGCACCGGCTCGGGCGCGTCCATCAGGAGCAGCCCCAGGGCGGTGAGCACCTCCCGATCTGCACAGATCCTGCTGGAGAACGGTGACCGGCCGAAGCATCGCGGCGGCCTCGATCAGCTCGGGTACGGGTAGGTGCGTCCCCCCGCTCCGGTGGCCGCAGGCGCCGAATGGTCCTGCGGGCTCGGGGCCTGGACGAGCGGGGTCACCTCGTCGAAGCTGTGGCCGTGCTAGCCACCGACCTCGTCGCTGGGCGCCAGTACGCCATCCGGGAGACGCCGCGCCGAGGCGGCCCGATGCTCAAGGCCGAGTTCGTCGGTCCGGCCCGCTCGGGAAAAGCCAAGGTCCGCTGGCTGGAGGGTGAGT
>JAOPVN010000148.1 GCA_025966175.1 Modestobacter sp.
TGGCGCAGGTGCCCGAGGTGCTGCAGGAGGCGGCCAAGGTCGACGGGGCGACCTGGTGGCAGCGGCTGGTCCGGGTCACGCTGCCGAACATGAAGGCCGCGATCATGGTCGCGCTGCTGTTCCGCACCCTGGACGCGTTCCGGATCTTCGACAGCATCTTCATCATGACCGCCGGGGCCAACAACACCGCGTCGGTGTCCTTCCTGGCCTACCGGCAGACCATCTCGCGGCTGGAGATCGGCCTGGGCTCCGCGGTGTCGGTCCTGCTGTTCCTGGCGGTCGTCTTCATCGCCTTCGTGTTCATCAAGGGCTTCAAGGTCGACCTGTCCCAGGCGAGGGGTGAGAACTGATGTCCCGCAGGGAGAAGGGCTGGTGGATCGTCGCCGGCCTGCTGATCGTGGTCTACGCGCTGTTCCCGATCGCCTGGATCGTGTCGGTGTCGTTCAAGCAGGCCAGCGACCTGGCCAACGGGCAGTTCCTGCCGAGCGTGTTCTCGTTGACCAACTACAAGCTGATCCTCACCGGCGATGCCAGCTCGCTGTTCCTGCCGGCGCTGCGCAACTCGTTCGGCATCTGTCTGATCGCGACGTTCATCTCCTGCGTCCTGGCGATGTTCGCCGCGTACGCGATCGCCCGGCTGGACTTCCCGGGCAAGAAGTTCATCCTCGGCACCGCACTGGCCGTGGCGATCTTCCCGGTCATCTCGATCGTCACGCCGCTGTTCAACCTGTGGCGCAACATCGGCCTCTACGACACCTGGCCGGGGTTGATCATCCCGTACCTGTCGCTGACCCTGCCGATCTCCATCTGGACGATGTCGGCGTTCTTCCGGGAGATCCCCTGGGAGATGGAGCAGGCCGCGCAGGTCGACGGGGCGACGACGTGGCAGGCCTTCCGGAAGGTGATCGTCCCGCTGGCGGCGCCCGGGGTCTTCACCACGGCGATCATCGCGTTCTTCATCGCCTGGAACGACTTCGTCTACGGCATCTCGCTGACCTCGACCAGCGCCTCGCGTCCGGTGCCCGCAGCGCTGGGCCTGTTCTCCGGCGCCTCGCAGTTCGAGGACCCCACCGGTGCGATCGCCGCGGCCGCGGTCATCGTGACGATCCCGGTGGTCGTCCTGGTCCTGCTGTTCCAGCGGCGCATCGTCGCCGGCCTCACCAACGGCGCCGTGAAGGGCTGACCCCCGTGCGCACCTCCACCGATCTCCCGAGGGGGAAGAACTGATGGCCTCGATCGAGATGAACCACATCGTCAAGCAGTACGGCGACGGCTTCCCCGCGGTGAACGACGTCAGCCTGGACATCGCCGACGGCGAGTTCATGATCCTGGTCGGCCCATCCGGCTGCGGGAAGTCGACCCTGCTGCGGATGATCGTCGGACTGGAGGACATCACCAGCGGCGACATGGTCATCGGCGGCAAGCGGGTCAACGACAAGGCGCCGCGCGAGCGCAACCTGTCGATGGTCTTCCAGAACTACGCGCTCTACCCGCACCTGAGCGTCTTCGAGAACATCGCGTTCCCGCTCCGGCTGGCCAAGATCGACGACGCGGAGGTGCGGCGGCGGGTCAACGATGCCGCCGACGTCCTCGAGCTGCACGAGCACCTCGAGCGCAAGCCGGCGAACCTCTCCGGCGGCCAGCGCCAGCGGGTCGCGATGGGCAGGGCGATCGTGCGGCAGGCCGAGGCGTTCCTGTTCGACGAGCCGCTGTCCAACCTCGACGCCAAGCTGCGTGGCCAGATGCGCACCGAGATCGCCCGGCTGCAGCGGCGGCTGGGCATCACCACGGTCTACGTGACCCACGACCAGACCGAGGCGATGACCCTCGGCGACCGGGTCTGCGTGCTGCGCAAGGGCCGGATCCAGCAGGTGGCCTCGCCGCGGGAGCTCTACGAACAGCCGGTCAACCTCTTCGTCGCCGGCTTCATCGGCTCCCCGCCGATGAACTTCCTGCCGGCCCGCCTCGAGGGCAACGAGCTGACGACGCCGTTCGGCACCATCCAGCTCGACGAACGCCGCGCCGCGGCCGTCGCCGGGCGGGACCTGCTGCTGGTCGGCATCCGCCCGGAGTACTTCGAGGACGCCTCGCTGGTCGACGAGGCAAGGCGGCCGTTGGGCTCGGTCTTCCGGGCCCAGGTGGACGTGACCGAGTGGCTCGGTGACTCGCAGTACGCCTACATCCCCTACGAGGCGCCGGAGGAGATCACCGCGCAGCTGCGGGCGCTGTCCCGGGAGCTGGACTCCGAGGAGCTGCGCACCCAGGCGATCGTGTCGATCGACGCGACCAGCCGGATCCGTGAGGGCCGGGAGGCGGAGTTCTGGCTGGACAGCCGCAAGGTGCACGTCTTCGACCCGGCGTCGGGGGAGAACCTCACCCGCGACGCCGAGGCGGGTGCGGCGCTGACCCGGATGGCGGTGGAGGAGCGGGAGGAGCAGATCGAGGAGTCGGCCGGCGCCTCCCGCGGCGTCGGCGCCGCCTGAGCCGGCGCCGGGCGGTCAGCCGGCGGCGGTCAGCCGCTGGGCGAACACCGCTTCGCGCGCCAGGGCGGTGCCGCGGACGACGGCGCCGCGGACGACGGCCTCCTCGCCCAGTTCACCGGCGACCAGCGTCGGCCGCATGGGGGTCACCTCGCGCAGTGCCGCGGTGATGCCCGGTTCGAGCAGGTCCAGGTTCTGGCCGATCCGGCCGCCCAGCACGATCGCCTCGGGGTCCAGGAAGGCGGCGATGCTGGCGACCGCCAGCCCCAGCTGCCGGGCCTGTCGCGCCACGGCCGTCAGCGCCTCGGGGCGACCGGTGCCGGCCAGCTGGAACACCTCTTCGGCGGTCAGCGGTCCGGACAGCCCCGCCTCCCGGGCGTAGCGGACCACCGCGTCCGCGGCGACCACCTCCTCGAACATGCCGCGGTCGGTGTGCGGTGAGCGGCCCGCGGCGTCGTCGCCGATCGGCAGGTAGCCGACCTCGCCCGCCGCGCCGGTCACGCCCCGGTACACCCGGCCGTCCAGCACCAGGCCGACCCCGACGCCGGTGCCCACGGTGAGGTAGGCGAAGTCGGTCAGACCGCGGGCGGCCCCGTGGTTGAGCTCGGCAAGCGCGGCGAGGTTCGCGTCGTTGTCGACGGAGACGGACGGGCCGATCCGCTCGACGAGGGCCTGGGCCAGCCCCTCCTGGTGCCAGCCGGGGAGGTTCGCGGCGTACCGGACGCCGCCCCGGCGCGGGTCCAGCACGCCGGGTGAGCCGATGGCCGTGTGCGTCACCGCGGCCAGGGTGAGCCCGGCCGACGCCGTCGCCTGCTCGAGCGAGTGGGCGGTCAGGTCCACCAGTTCGTCGGCACCCGTGGCGGTGTTCCGCACGTCGAGCTGGGACAGGACGTTGCCCAACAGGTCCGCGACCCGCAGGTGCAGCCAGCCGCGGCCGATGTCGATGCCGGCCACGGTCCCGGCGGCGGCGTTGGCCCCGTAGGACTTGGCGGGGCGGCCCAGCTGCTGCACCTCCGCCGTCCCGGCGATCACCAGGCCCGCGCGCTCGAGACCCTCCAGTGCGGCGATGACCGTCGGCTGGGAGAGGCCGGCATCGCGAGCCAGCTGCGGCCTCGTGGCGGGGCCGTGGTCGAACAGCCGGTCGAGCAGCAGCCGCTGGTTCATCTCGCGGAGCAGGGAGGGGGCGACTGCGGGGGACAAGCTGCTGCTGGCGCGCTCCCGGACGGGGTCCGGGGGAGGCGTCGACATGCGCCCATCCTAGGGACACCCAAAAAGTGATCACCGGACCTCTTGACGTCCAGGAACCTTTACTAAAGAGTCACAACTATGTGGGGGAACACGGACCAGGCCAGCCCGGACGGGGTGGTCGTCGCGGGGATCGACATCGGTGGCACCAAGATCGACGTCGCGTTGGCGGGTCCGGACCGGACGATCCTGGCCCGGCACAGACTGGACACGCTGGTGGCCGACGGCCCCGCGGCCGCGGTCCGCCGGATCGCGGAGGCGACGGCGGAACTGTGCACCCGGCACGCCGCGGGAGCCGAGCTGGCCGCCGTCGGCGTGGTGTGTCCCGGGGTCGTGCAGGGCGACCGGATCCTGCTGGCCCCCAACCTCCCGGGCTGGGAGGACGCCGACCTGGCCGGGGCCCTGCGCGACGCCCTGGGCGTGCCCCGGGTGGGGATCACCAACGACGTCCGCGCCGGGGCGCTCGCCGAGGCGCGGTCCGGTGCCCTGCGGGGCTCCCGCTCCGGGCTCTACGTCAACCTGGGCACCGGCCTGGCAGCCGCACTGGTCGTCAACGGCCAGGTGGTGGAGGGCGCGCACCAGGCGGCCGGGGAGATCGGCTACAGCCAGCCCCTGGGCGCGCTGGGGGCCTGGCCGGCCGCGGCGCACGCCCACCTGGAGACCGCCGTGAGCGGCGCCGGGCTGGCCAACCGGGCGGCCAACGTCCTCGGCGAGCCGGTCGACGCCGCTGACCTGTTCCGCCGGACCGACCCCGTCTCCCGGCACGTGGTGCACCAGGCGCTGGCCGCGCTCGGCACGGCCCTGGTGAACCTCGCCGTCTTCGTGGACCCGGACCGGGTCGTGGTCGGCGGCGGGCTGACCGGCTCCGCCGGCGTCGTCCTCCCCGTGCTCGACGCCCATCTGCGGGCCGGCGTGCCCTTCCCCCCGGAGGTGGTCCTCGGTGTCTTCACCTCGGGCGCCTCACTGCACGGAGCCGTCCACCTGGCGGTGGACCTGATGACCAAGAACGTCGCGGAGGCGCAGAGATGACCGTGCACGGTGCACACATGGCCGCGGAGATGGCCGAACAACCCGCCGTCCTCGGGGCGCTCGCGGCCCGGTTCGACGAGATCGCCGCCACGGTGGCCGCGGCGCTGCCCGGGCGCCCGGCCGGGGTGGGCTTCCTGGCCCGCGGCTCGTCGGACAACGCCGCGCTGCTGGGGCGGTACGCCGTCGAACTGGCCACCGGCCTGCCCACCTGTCTCATCGCCCCCAGCGTGCTGACCTCCTTCGGGCGGGAACCGCGGGGCTTCGCCGGCTGGCTGATCGTGGCGCTGTCGCAGTCCGGGGAGACCCCGGAGATCGTCGACCTCGCCGGCCGGTACCGGGCGGCGGGCGCGACCGTCGTCGCGATCACGAACGACGCCGGCTCCGCACTGGCCGCGGCGGCCGACGTCACGGTGGCCCTGGAGGCCGGCCGGGAGATCGCCGTGCCGGCGACCAAGACCGTGACCGCCCAGCAGCTGGCGACCCTGGCCGTGAGCGCCGCCCTCGGGGGCCAGCCGGTCGTTCCCGACCTCGCGCGTCTGCCCGAGCGGGTGGCGGCCGTGCTCGCCGACGTCGCGCCGGTCGAGGAGGCCGCCGCCCGGCTGGCCGGCAACCGTCGGCTCGCGGTCGTGGCCCGCGGGCTGTGCTACCCCGCCGCGCGGGAGACGGCGCTGAAGCTGCAGGAGACCACCGGGGCGATGGCGCACGCCTTCTCCACGGCCGACTTCCGGCACGGGCCGATCGCCGTCTGCGGACCGGACACCCCGGCGCTGCTGATGGCCGGCGGCGGCCCGGCCGACGCCGACACCCGCGAGCTGGCCGCCGACCTCGCCCAGCGGTCGGCGCCGGTGGTGAGCGTCGGGTCCGACGGTGCCGACGACATCGGCTGGCCCGCCGGCGACGGCGCCACGGACTGTCTCCTCGCGACCGTCCGCGGCCAGCAGCTCGCGCTGGCCCTCTGTGCCCGGCTCGGTGTCGACCCCGACTCGCCGGCCGGCCTCCGCAAGGTGACACCCACGCACTGATCCGCACGACCCGGCCGGGACCCGGCCGGTGCCCACGACAGGAACGGGAGCTCTTGATGAAGCCGAACATCGTGCGCGGCGCAGTCGCTGCCGCGGCGCTGGCCCTGGCACTGACCGCGTGCAGTACCGGTGCCAGCTCGTCCGACGCCGGCCAGGGCGCCGGTGCCTCGGGCAGCCCGGCCGGGTCGTCGGGCAGCTCGGTGATCGACCTGAACCTGTCGGGCACCGTCGGGCCGAACGGGGAGGACCCGACCCCCGTCTCCGACCTCACGCTCACCGACGACGAGGTGGCGAAGCTGCAGGCCGGCCACTACACGGCAGCGCAGCTCTGGCACACCAGCTCCCAGTTCGTGGACGCCGTCCAGCAGGGTGCCGCCGCCGAGTTCAGCCGGCTCGGCATCGAGGTGGTGGCGACCACCAACGCCAACATGGACGCCGGCACCCAGGCCAACCAGGTCCAGACCGCGATGGCCAAGAAGCCCGACGTGATCGTGGGGCTGCCGGTGGACCCGACGTCGGCCGCCGCTGCCTTCCAGCCGGCCGTCGACGCGGGCACGAAGCTGGTGTTCCTGTCCAACGTCCCGGAGGGCTACACCTACGGGCAGCAGTACACCTCGATCGTCACCGACGACCTGTACGACATGGGCAAGCGTGCGGCCGAGGCGCTGGGGGAGAGCCTCGGCGGCAAGGGCACGGTCGGGCTCATCTACTACAACGCGCAGTACTACGTCACCAACCAGCGGGACGCGGCCTTCCGGACGACCCTGCGGAACGAGTACCCCGACATCGAGGTCGTCGCGGAGCAGGGCTTCTCCGACGCGAACAACGTCACCAGCATCGCCAGCGGGTTGCTGACCCAGCACCCGGACCTGGCCGGCATCTACACCAGCTGGGCGCAGCCGGCGGAGGGCGTCCTCGCCGCCCTGCGCACGGTGGGAAACACGACCACCAAGGTGGTGACCCTCGACCTGGACGACCCGGTCGTGGTCGACATGGCCAGCGGCGGCTCGACCGTGGCCGTCGTGGCCGACGAGGCCTTCGAGGTGGGGCGCGGCATGGCCGACGCCGCGGCGTACGCGCTGCTGGGCAAGACGGCCCCGCCGTTCGTCGTCGCCAAGGCGCTGACCATCACCAAGGACACCATCCCGCAGGGGTACCAGCAGTCCCTGCACAGTGACGTCCCCGAGGCCGTGAAGAAGGTCCTCGACTAGCAGTCCGGTGTCCCGGCCGGCCGTGTGGCCGGCCGGGCCCCCCACCCCGTCCGGAAGGAGAGAGGAGCAGCGGTGTCGACAGCCTCCGGCACGTCCGTGTCCGGCCCATCCGCGCCCAGCACGCCCGCGCCCGGTCAGCCCCCGGCGGGGGGACCGCTCGCGCGGCTGCGGCGGCTGGACCCCAGCAGCTACGTCGTCTACGTCGGGTTCGTCGCCATCTTCGTGGTGATGAGCATCGCCCTGCACGACGACGGCTTCCTGGGCCGGCAGAACCTGATCAACATCCTGCTGCAGACCGCTCCGGTCACGGTGATGGCGGTGGGCTCGGTCTTCGTGCTCAGCACCGGGGAGATCGACCTCAGCATCGGCGCCGTGGTGGCGCTGTCCGCCCTGGTGTCCGCCGTCCAGCTCCGTGACCACGGACTGGTCGCCGGCATCGTGAGCGGTCTGCTGACCGGGGTGGTCGTCGGACTGGTCAACGGTCTGCTGGTGACCAAGCTGCGGCTGCCCTCCTTCCTGGTGACGCTGGGCATGATGGGGCTGTGCGCGGGGCTGAGCCAGCGGCTCACCCAGCTGCAGGCCGTTCCCTCGATCGACGTCGCCTTCAACGGCCTGTTCGGCTCCGGCAGCGTGGCGGGGATCTCCACCCTGATCCTGTGGTCGGCGGCCTTCGTGCTCGTCGGTCACTTCCTGTACCGGCACACCCGGGTGGGTGCCCACGTGCTCGCGTCCGGCGACAACGTCCGGGCCGCGCGGGTCAGCGGGATCAAGGTGGACCGGATCAAGACCGGGGTGCTCGTCGCCAGCGGCCTGTGCGCCGCCGTGGCCGGGATGCTCTACACCGGTCGGCTGCACGGGGCGAGCTACACCCTGGGCAGCTCCGACCTGCTCACCGTCATCGCCGCGGTCGTCATCGGCGGGACCCGCCTGTTCGGCGGCCGCGGCTCCGTGGTCGGCGCGCTCATCGGCTCGCTGATCCTCGGCATGCTCAACAACGGGCTGATCCTCGCCGGGCTCTCCGACCCCGAGCAGCAGATCGTCCGCGGACTCATCATCCTCGTCGCCGTCGCGCTGACCCTGCGCGAAGACAAGAGCTGAAGGACGCCATGTTCCTGGACCTGCTCCGCCGCCGGAACCCCGCGCTGCTCGACGCCGCCGTCGAACTGCACCAGCGTGGTGAGCTGCCGGCCAACACCTTCGCCATCGACCTCGACGCGGTACGCGCCAACGCCATGGCGCTGGCCGCCGAGGCAGCTCGACTGGGCCTGACCCCGCTGGCCATGACCAAGCAGATGGGCCGCAACCCGGACTTCTGCCGCGCGGTCGTCGACGGCGGGATCACCGCCAGCGTCGCCGTCGACATGGACGACGCCCGGGCCACCGTCCGCGCCGGGATGGAGCTCGGACACCTCGGCCACCTGGTCCAGGTGCCGCGGGCCGAGACCGCCGCGGGCGCGGCGATGCGACCGCACAACTGGACCGTCTTCGACGACACGAAGGCGGCGGAGGCGGCCCGCGCCGCAGCCGACCTCGGCCGGGACCAGGCCCTGCTGGCCCGGATCCAGGGGCCGGGCGACGAGTTCTATCCCGGGCACGAGGGCGGGTTCGCCGCCGCGGACGTCGTGCAGGTGGCCGACCGGCTCGACGCGCTGGACGGCGCGCACTTCGGCGGGCTGACCACCTTCCCCGCCCTGCTGTTCGACGCCGAGCGCCGCGGCGTCCGGACCACCCGCAACCTGGCCACCCTGGAGGCCGCGGCGAAGCGGCTGGCCGACGCCGGGCGCTCCGGGGTCGCGATCAACGCCCCCGGCACGACGTCGACCGCCGCGCTGGCCACGCTGGCCGCCGCGGGGGCCACCCAGGTGGAACCGGGACACGCGCTGACCGGCACCACCCCGTGGCACGCCGTGGAGGACCTCGTCGAGCTGCCCGCGGTCTGTTACGTCAGCGAGGTCAGCCACCTGCACGACGGGCGGGCCTACTGCTTCGGCGGCGGGATGTACGTGGACCCGGTGATCTCGGCCTATCCGGTGCAGGCGCTCGTCGGCCGGGCGCCCGGCGCCACCGCGCTGGTGCCCGCCACGCTGCCGCCACCGTCGGCGATCGACTACTACGGGCAGCTGCACCTGGCCGACGCGCCGCCGGTGAGCCCCGGCGACACGGTCGTGTTCGGGTTCCGGGCGCAGGCCTTCGTCACCCGCGCACACACCGCGGGGATCATCGGCGTCGGATCCGGGCGGCCGCGGGTCGCCGGGGTGTACGCCGTGGACGGGCGCACCGCGCAGTGGCCGGCATGAGCGCGACCGTGGACCAGAGCGTTCCGGCGCTGAGCCTGCGCGCCGTGCGCAAGGAGTTCGGTGGCGTGGTCGCCATCCAGGAGTTCAGCCTGGACGTGCACCGCGGTGAGGTGGTCGCGCTCGTCGGCGACAACGGGGCCGGCAAGTCGACCCTGATCAAGATGATCTCCGGCATCCACCCGCCGACGTCCGGTGAGATCGCGTTGGACGGGCAGCCGGTGAAGCTCTCGGACGCCAGCGTGGCCCGGCGGCTGGGCGTGGAGGTCGTCCACCAGGACCTGGCGATCGCCGACCACCAGCCCGTCTTCATGAACATGTTCCTGGGCCGGGAGCTGGTGACCGGGCCGTTCCGCCGGCTGGACAAGAAGCGGATGGCCCGGGAGACCCAGGCCCTGGTCGACGAGCTCGACGTCCGCATCCCGTCGGCCCGGTCGATCATCCGCGACCTGTCCGGCGGCCAGCGGCAGGGCGTGGCGATCAGCCGGGCGACGCACTGGGCCCGCAACCTCGTGCTGATGGACGAGCCCACCGCCGCGCTCGGTGTCGCGGAGACCGCGAAGGTGGAGGAGCTCATCCTCCGGCTGCGCGAGCGGCAGCTCGCCGTCCTGCTGGTCAGCCACAACCTCGACCAGGTGATGCGGCTGGCCGACCGGGTCGCGGTGCTGCGGCGCGGTGTCCAGATCGGCACGCGGGTGACCGCGGAGACCGACAAGAACGAGATCGTCTCGATGATCACCGGCCTGCAGAACGCCGACGCCTGAGCTCCGGCTCACCCCACCAGTGCAGGAGAAGCCGATGGCTACCACCCACCGCTCGTCCCTCCGCCGCGACACCCTCTCCGTGGGGACGTCGGTGGTGATGTGCATGGCCTTCATGGGGCCGGCGACCAGCGTCGCCTTCAACACCGCCCCGGCGGCCGGCGGAGCCGGGAGGGCGCTGCCGTTCGCGCTCCTGCTCGCCCTGGTCGCCTGCCTGCTGGTGGCCAACACGATCGCCGCGTTCGCGCGCAAGCTGCCGACCGCCGGGTTCGCGTACACCTACAACACCCACGCCTTCGGCCCGAGCGGCGGCTTCCTCTCCGGCTGGCTGCTGCTGATCGCCTACGGGATGGTCGGCCCGATGCTGTTCTCCGCGATCGGGGCCTTCGGCTCGGACTTCCTCGCGGCGCAGTTCGGCCTGCACATCGCCTGGTGGGTCATCGCCGGGGTCTTCGTGCTGGTGGTGTGGGCGATCAACGCCTCCGGGGTGTCGCACTCGGCGAAGACCGCGATGATCTTCCTGGTCATCGAGGTGGGCGTGGTCCTGGGCCTCGCGGCCACGATCCTCGGCAAGGGCGGTGACCACGGGGTCGCGCTCAGCGTGTTCAACCCCGCGAACTCGCTGAACGGCGTCTCCGGGCTCGGCACCGGGATGTTGTGGGGCGTGCTGATGTTCATCGGCTTCGAGTCGGTGGCCACGCTCGGCGAGGAGGCGAAGAGCGCGCGGCGGACGGTCCCGCTGGCCCTGTTCAGCGCCGTCGTCGTCATCGGCGCGTTCTACGTCTTCACGGCCTTCGCCTCCGCCAACGGCTTCGCCGACGGCGGTGCCCTCGCCGCCGACGCCAGCCCGTGGTCCACGCTGGCGCAGCGTTTCTGGGGCGGGACGGCGATCCTGACGCTGACCGTGATGGCCAGCCAGTTCGCCAACGTCATCTCCGGCTCCAACGCCATCGTCCGCGTGCTGTTCGCGATGGGCCGCGAGTCGATCCTGCCCCGGGCTCTCGGCCGCACCGGCGCCCGGCAGACACCGGTCGTCGCCCTGGGCGTGTACATGGTCTTCTCGGCGCTGTTCGCCCTGCTCGTCGGGTTGAAGTACGGCCCGTACGGCGTCTACGGCTTCGCGGGAACCGTGCTCGGCCTCGGGATGGTGTTCATCTACATCGTGATGAGCATCGGGGTCGTCCGGTTCTACCTGCGCGAGCACCGCGACGAGTTCTCCGTGGTGCGGCACGGGGTGCTGCCGGTGCTGACCGCGCTGATCATGCTGCTGCCGGTGTACGGGCAGCTGCACCCGGCGCCGGCCTACCCGAACAACCTCGCCATCTGGCTGATCGTGGTCTGGATGCTCGCCGGCGCCGGCTACCTGCTGTACCTGCGCGCCCGCCGGCCGGAGATCATCGGCGCCATGGGCGCTGCGTTCGAGGATCCTGCGGAACCCGCCCCCGGCGACGACAGCGCGCCCGAGCCCGAGCCCCGCCTGGGCGCCGGCCGGGTCGGCTGAGGAGGAGGCCGACCATGGGATCTGTCCAGACCGTGCTGGGCCCGGTGCCGGAGCAGGAGCTCGGCCGGGTGATGCACCACGAGCACCTGCTGTCCCTGGTGCCGGGACCCTGGCTCTCCGGTGGCCGGCCGGCCGACCGGGGCGCGGCCGACCGGGCGACGTTCCGGGACGACGGGTACGCCGACGACCAGGTGCGCCACGCGGTGAGCGCGCTGTCGGGCCTGAAGGCGCTGGGCATCGGGACCGTCGTCGACCTGACCCCCTACGGCGTGGTGGGCCGGGACCCCGACGGTGCCAACGTGGCCCTGCTGCAGCGGATCGCGCGCGAGTCCGGCCTGCACGTCGTGGCCGGGACGTCGGTCTACCTGGAGTCCTTCAGCCCGGGGTGGGCGGTCCGCGCAGACACCCGCGAGATGACCGAGCGGTTCATCGCCGACGCGGTCAGCGGGATCGGCGGCGGCCCGGTCCGCGCCGGCATCTTCGGCGAGCAGGCGACCAGCCTGGACCGGATCACGCCGCACGAGGAGAAGTGCCTGCGGGCCGCGGCGCGGGCCCAGCGGGAGACCGGGCTGGCGCTCACCACGCACACCACCCACGGCACGATGGCCCTGGAGCAGCTGGAGATCCTGCGTCAGGAGGGCGCCGACCTGGACCGAGTCGTCATCGGGCACATGGACACCCGGGCCGACTTCGACTACGTCCGCGAGGTCGCCCGCACCGGCGTCCACCTGGCGTTCGACACCGTGGGCAAGCAGAACTGGGACTTCTTCGTCGACCCGCCCCCGGCCCGGCCGGTGGACGGCGGGTACACGAAGCAGGGCTGGCACCAGTCGGACCTGACCCGGGCGCGGCGGCTCGCCACGCTGATGGCCGAGGGGTTCGAGGACCAGGTGCTGCTGGCCCAGGACCTCACCGGGGCCGAGGTGTGGCTGAACCCGCAGACCCACGGGCAGTGGGGCTACAGCTACCTCGGTGCGTCGTTCTCCGCGCTGCTGCTCGAGCACGGCGTCACCGAGCAGCAGCTGCAGAAGATGGTCCAGGCCAACCCGGCGCGGATGCTGGCCGTCGGCGGCTCCTGAGGCCCGGTCCCGCGCCGCCCTGGGCGGGCTTGCATGATCGTGTCGCGGGGTTTGTGACACACCGATGGTGCGCACCTGTTCCGTGCAGACGCACAGACCTGGAGGCAGCATGGACATCACCGCGACCGACGAGTGGGCCGCACTGGTCGACCACCACCGGCAGATCAGCGGTCGCACGCTGCGTGAGCTGTTCGCGGCGGACCCCGGGCGCGGGCATCGGCTGACCGGCACCGCCGGCGAGCTGTACGTCGACTGGTCCAAGCACCGGGTCACCGACGACACGCTGCAGCTGCTGGTCGCCCTCGCCGAGCGGGCCGGCGTGCCCGCGCGGATCGAGGCCATGTTCCGCGGGGAGCACATCAACGTCACCGAGGACCGCGCCGTCCTGCACGTGGCGCTGCGCGCGCCGGAGTCGGTCCCGCTGACCGTCGACGGCCAGGACGTCACCGCCGACGTGCACGCCGTGCTGGCGAAGATGCGCGGCTTCGCCGACCGGGTGCGCTCGGGGGAGTGGAAGGGACACACCGGGGAGCGGATCACCGCGGTGGTCAACATCGGCATCGGTGGCTCCGACCTGGGCCCGGCGATGGCCTACACGGCGCTGCAGGACTACAGCGACCGGGGCATCGCCTTCCGCTTCGTCTCCAACATCGACCCCACCGACTTCTACGAGAAGACCCGGGACCTGAACCCGGCGACGACGCTGTTCATCGTCTGCTCCAAGACCTTCACCACGCTGGAGACGCTGACCAACGCCACGGCGGCCCGCGACTGGCTGCTGGCGGCGCTGGGCGACGACTCCGCGGTCGCCAAGCACTTCGTCGCGGTCTCCACCAACACCGAGGCGGTGGCCGCGTTCGGCATCGACACCGCCAACATGTTCGAGTTCTGGGACTGGGTGGGTGGCCGGTACTCGTTCACCTCGGCGATCGGCCTGTCGCTCATGGTGGCGATCGGCCCGGACGCCTACGACGAGATGCTCGCCGGTTTCCACGCCGTCGACGAGCACTTCCGGACCACCCCGCTGGCGCAGAACGTGCCGGTGCTGCAGGGGCTGCTCAACGTCTGGTACACGAACTTCTTCGGCTCCCAGAGCCACGCCGTCCTGCCCTACAGCCAGTACCTGTCCCGGCTGCCGGCCTACCTGCAGCAGCTGACGATGGAGAGCAACGGCAAGTCGGTCCAGTGGGACGGCGAGCCGGTGACGACGTCGACCGGCGAGGTCTACTGGGGCGAGCCGGGCACCAACGGCCAGCACGCGTTCCACCAGCTCCTGCACCAGGGGACGTCGCTCATCCCGGCGGACTTCATCGGCTTCGGCCAGCCGAACCACGACATCGACGAGATGCACGACCTGCTGATGGCCAACCTGTTCGCGCAGAGCGCCGCGCTGGCGTTCGGCAAGACCGCGGAGGAGGTCGCCGCCGAGGGCACCCCGGCCGACGTCGTCCCGCACAAGGTCATGCCCGGCAACCGGCCGTCGACGACCGTGCTCGCGCCGAAGCTGACCCCGGCCACGCTGGGCCAGCTGATCGCCTTCTACGAGCACACCGTGTTCACCGAGGGCGTGATCTGGCAGATCGACTCCTTCGACCAGTGGGGTGTCGAGCTGGGCAAGGTGATGGCCCGCGAGCTGGCGCCGGCGCTGACCAGCGAGACCCCGCCGGAGATGGACCAGGACGACTCCACCGTCGCACTGGTCCAGCACTACCGGCGGCTGCGCGGCCGGCCCGCCTGAACAAGGACCCCCGTGCCCCCCACCGCTCGCACGCTCGCGTCGGGCCCCTGCACGGGGGCCTGACCGCTGCCCCCCACGCCTCGCAGGCTCGGCGCGGGCCCCTGCAGCGGGGCCGTTCCAGCACGTCACCACGCTCGCGGCGGCGGCCGTCCATCCCGTGGCTGGCCGGTGCAGCGGCCTGGGACGATGATCGGGACAAGCGTCGCCCGTGTCGCACCACCCGCCGCCCGGCGGGGGAGTGCGCCGGACCAGGAGGAGCCATGCCGAACCCGTTCGTGAAGCTGTGGAAGTACCTGACGGCCTCGGCCAACCAGCAGATCGACCAGCGGGCCGACCCGAAGGTCCAGATCGCCCAGGCGATCGAGGCGGAGCAGCAGCGGCACCAGGCGCTGGCCAACCAGGCCGCCGCCGTCCTGGGCAATCAGCGGCAGCTGGAGATGCGGCTCAACCGCCAGCTCGGTGAGGTCGAGAAGATGCAGTCCTCGGCCCGCCAGGCGCTGACGCTGGCCGACCAGACCCGGGCCGCCGGCGACGCGACGAAGGCGGCCGAGTACGAGCAGGCCGCGCAGGCGTTCGCCACCCAGCTGGTCAGCGCCGAGCAGGCGATGGAGGACCTCAAGCGCAGCCACGACGAGGCGCTGCAGGCCGCCGAGCAGGCCAAGGGCGCGGTCGAGCAGAGCCGGATGCGGCTGCAGTCGACCCTGGCCGAGCGGACCAAGCTCCTCTCCCAGCTGGAGCAGGCGAAGATGCAGGAGCAGGTCTCGAACTCGCTCCGGCAGGTCAACGAGCTCTCCGCGCCGGGCAACACCCCGTCGCTCGGCGAGGTCCGCGACAAGATCGAGGCCCGCTACGCCAACGCGCTGGGTCAGGCCGAGCTGGCGCAGAACTCCGTCGAGGGCCGGATGCTCGAGGTGGAGAAGGCCACCATCGACGTGGCCGGTGCCTCCCGGTTGGCCGAGATCCGGGCGGCGATGAGCGGCGGGACGCAGGCCGTCACCGGCAGCCCCGCGGCCGGTGCGATCGGCGCGGGGGCGCCGGCGCCGGAGCAGTCGGTGCCCCAGCAGCAGGCAGACCCCGAGCACAGCTGATCCCTCGTCCACGGAGCCCGCGCCGGTCACTGACCGGCGCGGGCTCCGTCGTGTCCGGGGCCGGATCTGAGCCGTGGAGGACTCGCAGGCCGGCGCAACTCCGCGGGAACGGTTGACGCCCCCAACGGAAACACGCTGTTCCTAGCGTTCCACGGCGTGATCACCAGGCCGTTCTGCCACCGCCTGGCACGACCGATCCGAGGAGGACCCCGTGCCCGCCCCCAAGCCGTGGAGCGACCTGAACGAGGACGACGAGGCCGCCTTCCTCGACCAGATGCTCGCCGTCCTCGACGGGGCACTCCCCTCGCGCCCGCAGGGGTGGCTGGGCCCGGCGCTCACCGAGACGTTCGCGACGCCCCGGCTGCTGCGTGAGCGGGGGTTCAGCTACCTGCTGGACTGGTGCGCCGACGACCGCCCGTTCCCGCTGACCGTGCCGGGGATGATCTCCGTGCCGTACTCCATGGACGTCAACGACATCGCGGTCTTCGTCGGCCAGGCCACCACCGGCAGCCAGTACGAGGAGATGGTCATGGACCACTTCGAGGTGCTGCTGGAGGAGGGCGGCGGCGTGCTGGCGCTTCCCGTCCACCCCTTCGTCGTGGGTCAGCCGTTCCGGTTCAAGTACCTCAGTCGGGTCATCAAGGCGATCACCTCGCACCCCGACGTCTGGGTGACGACCAGCACCGACATCGCCGACCACTACCTCGCCGCGGCCGAGTCCCCGTTGGCGGCGTAGCCCCCGCGAGGTCGAGGTCGGCTACCGGCTGGCCAGCGACTGCGGGTGGTCGGGCTCGCCGGTGCGGGCCATCGGGTCGATCGGACTGCGCGCGGCCTGACACCGGGGGCACCACCAGGTGACCCGCTCCTGGGTGTCCGGACCCTGGTCGCCGATCAGGATCGTCGTGCCGCACCGGCGGCAGGGGCGGCCCCGGCGGCCGAAGACCCAGTGGTCCTCGCCGCGCCGGGTCTCCCCGGTGGTGCTCTGCTCCGGGTGGTCCTTGTTGGCGATCATCAGCGTCCGGGCGCGGGTGAGCAGGCGGGCCAGGTCGGGCACGTCGGCGACCCGGGTCCAGGGGTGGACGCCGAGCAGGAACAGCGACTCGACCTTGTAGAGGTTGCCGATGCCGGCCAGGTTGCGCTGGTCGAGCAGGGCGACGCCGATCTCCTCGTCGGGGTGGGCGGTCAGCCGGCGCAGCGCCTCGTCGAGGTCCCAGTCGGGGCCGAGGACGTCGGGCCCCAGGTGGCCGACCAGCTCGTCCTCCTGGCTGGTGGGCACGATGCGCACGTCGTGCAGCCGGTAGCCGACGCACTCCCACTCGTCGGTGGCCAGGACGGCCCGGATCGCGTGGCCGGGGCCGCCCTTCCACGGGGTGCCGGGGCGAAAGATGTGCCAGCTGCCGTCCATCCGGTAGTGCGTGCGGAGGGTGCGGCCGTCGGCGAGCCGGATGAGCATGTGCTTCCCGCGGGGCACGACCTCGGTGACGGTCGCGCCGGCGAGGTCGACGGTTGCCAGGTGCGGCACGCGCAGCTCGCCGCGGCGCAGCGTGGCCCCGGCCAGCGCGGTGTTCATCCGCTGGGCGGCCAGCCAGACGGTGTCTCCCTCGGGCACGACGACCATGATCCCCGGCGCTGCGCTCCCGCGCTCACCCGCCGTTTGCCCACGGAGGGGTGTCTGAGCTGCAGCGAGACCGCTCGGTGCACAACGGTGTCGCGTGGCCTGCCCCGACGCCCCGCGGCTCCCTCGCCGGGGTGTCCTCGTGTGAGTGGGGCGACAGAAGGGAAGAGCCTCCGGTCCTTCAGCGCTGAGGCACCTGTGACCGTGACGACCCGACTGCGGGGCCTTCGGCTGGCCGCCACCACCGTGGCCCGTCCGGGTGTCGACGCCCCGGCCGAGCCGGTGACGGTGACCGTCGCTCGGGTCGTACGCCCGGAGCAGCAGGACGCGTTCGAGCGCTGGGCGGCCGACGTCCAGGCGCTCCTCGCCACCTTCCCCGGGCAGCTCGGGTCGTCGCTGCTGCGCCCCGGGGCGGGCAGCCACGAGTTCCACCTGGTCTACCGCTTCCGGGACGGCGAGACGCTCGCCCTCTGGGAGCGCTCACCGGAGCGGCACGCGGCGCTCGATCAGGTCAGCCGGCTGGTCGAGGACGAGCGCACCGCCCGCGCCGTCGGCCTGGAGAGCTTCTTCGCCGTGCCGGCCCGCCCCGGTCCGCCGTGGCGCAGCTGGCTGCTCACCGTCGCGGTCGTGCTGGCCCTGACCTCGACGTTCCAGCTGGTCGCCGTGCCCTTCGTCGGCCACTGGCCCTGGGGCTTCCGGCTGCTGCTCTCGGCGGTCTACGTCGTCTCGGCACTGCGTGTCCTCATGCCGCGACTGAGCCGCTGGCTGGGCCCCTGGCTGCAGGGCTCGCGCCGCCACTGACCCGGCCGGCTCAGCTGCGCAGACGCAGGCCGCGAGGGGTGGCGGCGAAGCCGGCCGCCTGCAGTGCGGCGGACAACGGGCCGGACTCGTGCACCGAGGCGCCGTCGGCCTTCTGCACCGTCATCCGGCCGAGCGCTCCGGAGGCCACCGCGCTCGACAGCGCCGTCGCCGCCTCCTTGAGCCCCGTCTCGTCCTCGGTCCAGGACAGCAGTGTCTTGCCACCGCGCTCGACGTAGAGCACCAGCTCACCGTCGACCAGCACCACCAGTGCCCCCGCCTTGCGCCCGGCCCGGTGCCCGGTCGCTTTCCGCGACCCGGTGCCCTCACCGACGTCGACCGCGTCGCCGTCGGCGGAGCCGGCCGGTCGATCCGGCCAGGGCAGCGCCGCACCGTAGACGTTCGCCGGGTCGGTGGCGGCCAGGACGACGGGCCCGGCGGGCACCCGGTCCGGGCTGGCGAAGCTGCGCAGCCGATCGACCGACCCCGGTGTGCCGAACTGCGCGGCGCCGAGGGTCTCCACGAAGTAGCCGCGGCGGGCCCGGCCGTTCTCCTCGAAGGCACGCAGCACCGGGAAGACGGCGGAGAACCCACCGCTGACCTGCTCGGCCTGCACCGCCCCCCGGGTCAGCACCCCGTGCCGCTCCAGCAGCGCCTCGGCGCGCGCGGTGGTGCGTTTGGTCGGGTTGGTCTCCAGGTCGGGCAGCCGTGACCAGCGCCCGGCCATCGCGGGCGGCCCGGTGCGGCTGGGCATCGCCGGTCGGCCCAGCCGGGTGCGGCCGTAGCGGGTGCGGTCCAGCCGCGCCCGCGGAGCCGCGGGCTGCCGCTTGTGGGTGCCACCGCCGGAGAGCCGCACGCGCAGCGGGGCCAGGGTGTCGTTGGTGAGTGCCCCGGCCCACACCAGGTTCCAGATCTCCTCGGCCAAGGCCGTGTCGTCGGTGGCGCCCAGCCGGTCGGACAGCGACCGGAAGAACATCGCCTGGCCACCGGCGAGCTCGTCGAGCAGCGCAGCGCCGTAGCCGCCCTCCACCGAGGCGGCACCCGGGGGCTCGGGCAGCAGCAGGGGTGCCAGATCGGCGGGGACCAGGGTCACCCAGCCGTCGCCGCCGGACAGCCCGCCCGCGCCGGCCCACAGCACCTCACCGGCACTGGTCAGCTCGTCGAGCAGCGCGGGGGAGTAGTTCTGCACCCGGGACGGCAGCACGAGGGACTCCAGCGCGGACGCCGGCACCAGCGCACCGGCCAGCTGCTCGACGACCGCCAGGACGCCGTCCACCCCGCGCATCCGGCCGCCCACCGACTGCCAGGACGGCGTGAACCGGGCGAGCGTGTCGATCGGGACCGGCTCGACCTCATGGCGCAGCTTCGCCAGCGACCGCCGCCGGATCGAGCGCAGCACCTCGGCGTCGCACCACTCCTGGCCGATCCCGCCCGGCCGGAACTCCCCGGTGACCAGCCGGCCGGTGCCCACGAGTCGTTGCAGCGTGGCCGTGACGACGGCGACCCCCAGCCCCAGCCGGGCGGCGACCTCGGGTGGTGCGAACGGGCCGTGCGTGCGGGCGAACCGGCCGATCAGGTCACCCAGCGGGTCGGCGACCGGCTCGGTGAAGACCTCGGGCACCCCGACCGGCAGGGCGGTGCCGAGCGCGTCCCGGAGCCGGCCGGCGTCCTCGATGGCGACGTACCGCTCCTCCCCGGCGATCCGGACCACCAGGGCACGGCGGGAGACCACGAGTTCCTCGAGCCAGGAGGCCGGCACGCCGCGGGCAGCAGCGTCGGCCACCGTCAGGTCACCGACGCCGCGGAGCAGGTCGCTGGCACCGTCGACGTCGCGCGGGTGCCGCTGTTCCGGCAGCCGCTGCAGCTCTGCCTCCACCTCGGCCATCGCGTCGGCGTCGAGCAGCTCGCGCAGCTCGGAGCGGCCCAGCAGCTCGGCCAGCAGCCCGGTGTCCAGCGCGAGGGCCTGCGCGCGGCGCTCGGCCAGCGGGGCGTCGCCCTCGTAGATGAACTGCCCGACGTAGCCGAACAGCAGCGACTGGGCGAAGG
>JAOPVN010000152.1 GCA_025966175.1 Modestobacter sp.
CCCCTCTTCGGCTGAAGATGGCCCCCTCCTCCCCACCCCTCGCACGCTCGGGGCGGTGCCCTGGAGGGGGTCATCTGCACCGACCGGGGAGACTGAGCGGCGTGACCACTGACGTCGAGCCCACCGATACCGACGTCCTGGTCGTGGGGGCCGGTCCGGCCGGATCCGCGGCCGCCGCCTGGGCTGCCCGCGGTGGTGCCGACGTCGTCCTCGCCGATGCCGCCGTCTTCCCGCGGGACAAGACCTGCGGTGACGGCCTGACCCCACGGGCGATGGGCGAGCTCGACCAGCTGGGCCTGGGGAACTGGGTGCGCTCCAAGGGCCGCAACCGCGGCCTGCGCGCGGCCGGCTTCGGCCAGGAGCTGCTGCTGCCCTGGCCCGGTGGCTCGCTGCCCGACCACGGTGGCGCCGTGCCGCGCACCGAGCTGGACGCCCGGATCCGCGACGTGGCCCTGGAGTCCGGGGCTCAGTCGCTGGAGGGCGCCCGCGCCGTCGACGTCGAGCGGGACGGCGACCGGGTCAGTGCCGTGGTGTTCCGCCGTCCCGACGAGTCGACGACGACGGTGCGCTGCCGCCGGCTGGTGGTCGCCGACGGGGCCCGCTCCCCGCTGGGCCGGGTGCTCGGCCGGGAGTGGCACCGCGACACCGCCTACGGCGTGGCGGCCCGCGGGTACATCCGCTCCGGGCGCAGCGACGACGAGTGGATCTCCTCGCACCTGGAGCTGCGCGGGTCCGAGGGGGAGCTGCTGTCCGGCTACGGCTGGGTGTTCCCGCTCGGGGACGGCGAGGTCAACGTCGGGGTGGGGACCCTGGCCACCGAGCGCCGCCCGGCCGACGTCCGGCTGCGCAGCCTGCTGGAGCTGTACACCGACCAGCGGCGCGAGGAGTGGCAGTTCGACGGCGCCGTGCGGGCCCCGGCCAGCGCGCTGCTGCCCATGGGCGGGGCGGTCTCCGGTGTGGCCGGGCGCAACTGGGCGCTGATCGGCGATGCCGCCGGGTGCGTGAACCCGCTCAACGGCGAGGGGATCGACTACGGCCTGGAGACCGGCCGCAGCGTCGTCGAGCTGTTCGGCGAGGACGACTGGTCGCGCGCCTGGCCGGCGACCCTGCGCCGGCACTACGGCGAGGCGTTCTCCATCGCCCGCAGGCTGGCCGGGCTGCTGACCCTGCCGCGACTGCTGCCCGCGGCCGGCCCGGTGGGCATGCGGTCGAAGGTGCTGATGACGGTGGCACTGCGGGTGATGGGCAATCTGGTGACCGACGCCGACCGCGACGTGATCGCCCGGGCCTGGCGGC
The DNA here is from genome assembly GCA_025966175.1 of Modestobacter sp. Lineage (GTDB taxonomy): Bacteria > Actinomycetota > Actinomycetes > Mycobacteriales > Geodermatophilaceae > Modestobacter. Next base: position 1,297 of record JAOPVN010000152.1, read on the forward strand.
TGGCCGGCCGGCTGTCCGTCCGGCTGGACGACCGCAAGCCGTTCTCCTGAGTCAGACGTACGGCGAGTTGTAGATCGCGAAGTAGACGGCGATGTAGTGGCAGGCGGCCGCGACGATCGTCATCGCGTGGAAGACCTCGTGGTACCCGAACGTCCCTGGCCACGGGTTCGGCCGCTTGGACGCGTAGGCGATCCCCCCGGCGCTGTAGAGCAGCCCGCCGATGGCCATCAGCACGAGCACGGTCACCCCGACCAGGTTCAGGATGTCGACCAGCACGAAGACGGCGGCCCAGCCCAGCGCCAGGTAGATCGGCACGCCGAGCCAGCGCGGGGCGTGCGGCCAGACCATCTTCAGAACCACGCCGAGCACGGCGCCGGTCCAGACCGTGCCCAGCAGCCACCAGCCGGTCGGCTCGGGGACGGCCAGCAGCGAGAACGGCGTGTACGTGCCGGCGATGAACAGGAAGATCATCGAGTGGTCGGCCCGCTTCATGAGCTTCCAGCCGCGCGGTGACCAGCGGCGGCGGTGGTAGAGCGCGCTGACCCCGAACAGTCCCAGGATGGTCAGGCAGTAGACGGTGACCGGGACGCCGGCGCGGGGACCCTGCGCGAAGGCCACCGGGATGAGCACGGCGGCGGCCACGATGGCGCCGAAGAAGGCGAACAGGTGCAGCCAGCCGCGCATCCGCGGGCGGGTGTCGGGGTGGTCGTAGTCCTTGTCGCCGTACTCGGCGAGGGCCCATTCGCCCTGCCGGGTGATCGCCTCGACCCGGGCGCCCTCGCCGGACACGGTGTTCAGAGCCTCGCCGAGGGGGGCCTGCAGCTCGGCGCCGTCGGCACTGACCCGGACGTGGTCCTCGCGGTCTGAGGAGACGGTCATGCACCGAGGTTACGGAGCCGCGGATTGCGCGTCATCCTCTACTGCTGTGAGGTTCCCGGTCGACGCACAGACGTGCGCGCGGCCCTGGGGAGGGACCGGGTCCTAGGGTGGCCCCGTGGGGTTGCGCTCGAGGGTCCGCGAGACGCTGACCGCGCTGTACGAGCGCCGGCTGGCGCGCGCGCTGCTGGGCGCCGACACGCCGCGGCACGTCGGCGTGATCATGGACGGCAACCGTCGCTGGGCGCGGGCCATCGGGCTGGAGGACGTCGCGCACGGTCACCGCCGCGGTGCGGAGAAGATCGTCGACCTGCTCGGGTGGTGCGACGACGCCGGCGTCCAGGTCGTGACGCTCTTCATGCTGTCCACCGACAACCTGGGGCGCCCCGAGCCCGAGCTGACCGCACTGCTCAAGATCATCGAGGACGTCGCCTGCGACCTGTCCCGCCCGGGCCGGCGGTGGCAGGTGCGGGCGATGGGGGCGCTGGAACTGCTCCCGGCGGAGACGGCCGCGGTGCTGAAGAAGGCCGAGGAGGACACCCACGACCGGTCGGGGGCGACGGTCAACCTCGCCGTCGGCTACGGCGGCCGCCGGGAGATCGCCGACGCCGTCCGCTCGCTGCTGGCCGAGCACGCCGAGCGGGGGACGACGCTGGCGCAGCTGGTCGACACCCTCGAGGTCGACCACATCGCCGAGCACCTCTACACGCGGGGTCAGCCGGACCCGGACCTGGTGATCCGCACCAGCGGCGAGCAGCGGCTGTCGGGCTTTCTGCTGTGGCAGACGGCCAACGCCGAGTTCCACTTCACCGACGTCTACTGGCCCGACTTCCGGCGGGTCGACTTCCTGCGCGCGCTGCGCGACTACGCCGCCCGGCACCGCCGCTTCGGCAGCTGATCGCGACCGCGGGGCGGGGCGCGGACCAACCAGCTCCGGCTGAGAGGATCGGGCGCATGGCAGCCGGAGCGGTCGACGTCCCCCTGGAGTACGTGCGGCTGGGCCTCCGCTTCGACCGGCTCGAGTCGGGCTTCGTCGACGCCTACACCGGTGATCCGCGGCTGCGTGCCGAGGTCGCCGACGAGCCGGCGCCGACCCCGCACCGGCTGCGCGACCAGGCCCGCGCCCTGCTCGGCGAGCTGGACTCGGCGTCCCTGCCGGCTGACCGCACCGAGTACCTGCGGGGCCAGCTGACCGGTCTGGAGTGCACCGCCCGCAAGATGGGCGGGGAGCCGGTCGGCTTCATCGCCGAGGTGGAGGCCTACTTCCAGGTGCAGGTCACCCTCGGCGACCCGGCGGAGTACGCCGCGGCGCACGCCGAGCTGGAGCGGCTGCTCCCCGGCAGCGGCACGCTGGTGGAGCGGTACGCGGTGCACCGGCGACGGGAGGAGTGCCCGCCGCAGCGGCTGGAGGCGGCGGTGCACGCGTTGTCCTCGGCGCTGCGTGACCGGGTCCGCGGTCAGTACGGCCTGCCGGAGTCCGAGACGGTGCACTACGAGGTGGTCACCGACAAGCCGTGGTCGGGCTTCAACTACTACGAGGGCGACTACCGCTCCCGGGTGGCGATCAACGCCGACCTGCCGCACCGGCTGGGGCAGCTCCCGCACCTGGTGGCGCACGAGGCCTACCCGGGGCACCACACCGAGCACTGCCGCAAGGAGCGCGGGCTGGTCGAGCGGGCCCAGCACCTGGAGCACACCGTCTTCCTGGTCAACACCCCCGAGTGCCTGATGGCCGAGGGGCTGGCCGACCTCGGGGTCGAGGCGTCGATCGGGGAGGGCTGGGGGCCGTGGGCAGAAGAGGTCCTCGGGGACCTCGGGCTGCGCTTCGACGGGCACCTGGCCGAGCAGGTGGCGGTCGCGGCCGCGCCGCTGAATCGGGTGCGCCAGGACGCCGCGATCCTGCTGCACGACCGGGGTGCCGACGCCGACGAGGTGATCGCCCACCTGCAGCGCTGGGCGCTGGTCAGCCACGACCGCGCCGTCCAGCAGCTGCGCTTCCTCACCGACCCGCTGTGGCGGGCCTACATCTCCACCTACGTGGAGGGGTTCGACCTGCTGTCGTCCTGGCTGGCCGCGCGCCCGGCCGGCCAGTCGGTCGCCGACCGCTTCCTGCGGCTGCTGGACGAACCGCTGACCCCCGCGGTGGTCGCCGCCGAGCTCGCCGGCGCCTGACCGTCGTGGTGCGCTCGACGCCGCGGGAGCGGCGCCTGCTGGGCCTGTGGACGGCGGGCTGGCTGGCGCTGCTGCTGCTGGTCGGGCTGATCTGGATCGGTGACATCAGGGTGCAGTGGCCGGTGCTGCTCGTGCCGCTGATCTGGGCGCTGCTGGCGGTTCGGCCTCGCCGGGAGGGGTGACCCTGCAGCCCCGGTCGCCCGCTGCGGCCGCGAGGACGGGCACAGTTGGGCCATGTCGACCACGCGGTTGCTGCTGCTCGGGGCGGTGCGGATCTTCCAGCCGGTGCACGGCTACCTGCTCCGCCGCGAGCTGCTCAGCTGGCAGGTCGAGGAGTGGGCGCACGTCAAGCCCGGCTCGATCTACTCCGGTCTGCGCACCCTGGTCAGTCACGGCCTGCTGGCGGAGGTCCCCGGCGACCCGGTGTCCTACCGGCTCACCGCGGACGGCGAGGCGGAGTTCCGCCGGTTGCTGGTGACCGCGCTGCGGGACCCGGATCCGGGCGACGCCAGCCGGCTCCTGGGTGGGCTGTGCTTCATGACCGCCTTGCCCCGACGGGAGATCCGGGAGGCGCTGCACGCCCGCTCGCTGGTGCTCGAGGCGATGATCTCGGGCACGGCGGCGACGGCGCGCTCGATCGAGGACCAGCGGATGGCGCCGGCCAGCACGGTGGAGCTGTCCCGGGTCGTCGTGCACTGGCTGGAGGGCGAGCGGGCCTGGGCGCGCGAGCTCTGCGAGCGGATCGACGCCGGTCACTACCGGTTCGTCGGGGACCCGGGGGCACCGGACCACCCCGTGGAGGGGGTGTGGCCGCCCGCCGTGGTCGACGCGCCGGCCCCTGCCCGAGAACCTGCTTGACCGGCTCGTAGTCAAACTTGAATACTCGCCGGTGTGATCCACGCCCGCGGTCTCGCCCGCACCTTCCGGAAGAAGAAGCAGGAGGTGCACGCCGTCGCCGGCGTGGACCTCGACGTCGAGGCCGGTGAGATCGTCGGCTTCCTCGGTCCGAACGGGGCCGGCAAGACCACCACGCTGCGGATGCTGACCACGCTGCTCACGCCCACCGCCGGCACCGCCACCGTGGCCGGGTGCGACCTGGTGAACGACCCGGTCGGCGTGCGCCGGCGGATCGGCTACGTGTCGCAGAGCGGCGCCACCTACCCCGACGCCCGGGCCGGCGAGGAGGTGGTCGACCATGCCCGGCTGTACGGGATCAGCACCGCCGAGGCGACCGCCCGCGGCAAGCAGCTGTTCCGCGAGCTGGACCTCGACGGGCTCTGGGAGCGCCAGCCCAAGTCGATGTCCGGCGGGCAGCGACGCCGGCTGGACATCGCCGTCGGCCTGGTGCACGTGCCCGGGCTGGTCTTCCTCGACGAGCCGACCACCGGCCTGGACCCGCAGGCGCGGGCCAACCTCTGGCAGCACATCCGCGGGCTGCGCGAGGAGCGCGGGACGACGGTCTTCCTCACCACGCACTACCTGGACGAGGCCGACGCCCTGTGCGATCGGATCCTGGTCATCGACTCCGGCCGGATCGTCGCGTCGGGGACCCCCGACGAGCTGAAGTCGCAGGTCGGCGGCGATGTCCTCACCGTCACCGTCGAGGACGCCGACCAGGCCGCCCGGGTCGCCGCGCTGATGGGCGCGCTGCCCGGCGCGGAGTCCCCGCAGGTGCTCGACACCCGCGTCATCGGCCGGGCGCCGCAGGGGGGCGCCGCCCTGGTCCGGCTGGTCCGGGAGCTGGACGGCGCGGGCATCGCCGTCGCCGGGATCGAGAGCCGCCGGCCCAGCCTGGACGACGTCTTCCTGAACCTCACCGGCCGGTCGCTGCGCGAGAGCGATGGCCCCGCCGTCCCCACCACCGAGCAGCCGCAGGAGATGGCCCGATGACCACCTCGACCACCGCGACCAGCAACGTCGCGCGCGACACCTACACCGTCTTCGCCCGGGCGATGCGGATGTCGCTGCGCAACCCGGCCTGGCTGCTGATCAGCCTGATGCAGCCGATCCTCTACATCACGCTCTTCGGTCCGTTGCTGACGTCGAAGTCCGTGCAGCTCGGCTCGGCCAACGCCTACCAGGTGTTCGTGCCGGGGATCCTGGTGCAGCTGGGCATCTTCGGCGCCCTCTTCGTCGGTTTCGGGCTGATCGCGGAGTACCGGGCCGGGGTCATCGAGAGCCAACGGGTGACCCCGGCCAGCCGCACGGCGCTGCTGCTCGGGCGGGTGCTGCGCGACGTCGTCGTCCTGCTGGTGCAGGGCACGCTGCTGGTGCTGGTCGCGATCCCGCTGGGGCTGCGCGCGCCGTGGCTCGGCGTCGTCCTCACCCTGGTGGTCATCGCCCTGCTGGGCGCGGCGTTCGCCTCGGTCTCCTACGCGCTGGCCCTCACGCTCAAGAGCGAGGACGCCTTCGCGCCGCTGCTCAACGCCGTCGTCCTGCCCGTGCTGCTGCTGTCGGGGATCCTGCTGCCGATGACGCTGGCGCCGGGCTGGCTGCAGGCGATCAGCGACGTCAACCCGCTCAAGCACGTCGTCGAGGGCACCCGCGCCTTTTTCGACGGCGACTACGGCAGCAGCACCGCGTGGTGGGGCGCCGGGCTGACCGTGGCGATGGGGGTGCTGGGCTGGTGGTTCGGCGTGCGGCGCTTCCGGCAGGAGTCCAGCTGAACGGGAGGTTTCCGCCAGTTCACCGTTGCATCACGTGTCACGCCGTTGGCGTGTCCTGAGGCTCCATTTGTCGGTGCCGAGGCCTAGCGTCCGCGGTGGAGGACGAGCTCACCTCGCCCTCCACGGGAGGCCCGGTTGGTGCGACGCAGTTCGTACACCTCGGGGGCCGCGTCCTGGCCCCTGCGCCGGGACCCGGCCACCTTCGAGCCGGGGCGCGTTGTGCGCCCCACGGGAGCCGACTCGTGAGCACTCGCCGTACGTACGTCCTCGACACCTCCGTGCTCCTCTCCGACCCGGGCGCCCTGTCCCGGTTCGACGAGCACGACGTGGTGGTCCCGCTCGTGGTGATCGGTGAGCTGGAGGACAAGCGCGACCACCCCGAACTGGGCTGGTTCGCCCGGCAGACCCTGCGGATGCTCGACGACCTCCGGGTGCAGCACGGCCGGCTCGACGCACCCGTGCCGATCGGCGACCAGGGCGGCACGCTGCACGTCGAGCTGAACCACAGCGACCCCTCGGTGCTCCCGGCGGGCTTCCGCAACGACAGCAACGACAGCCGGATCATGGTGGTCGCCCTCAACCTGCGCGGTGAGGGCCGGGACGTGTGCCTGGTGACCAAGGACGTGCCGCTGCGGGTCAAGGCCGCCGCGGTCGGGCTGGCCACCGAGGAGTACCGCGGGCTGGGCGTGGTCGACGCCGGCTGGACCGGCATGGCCGAGATCTCCCTGGAGGACACCGAGATCCAGGCGCTGTACGAGCGCGGGTCGCTCTACCTGCCGGCCGCTGCGGAGCTGCCCACCCACACCGGGCTGGTGCTGCTGTCCTCCCGTGGTTCGGCGCTGGGGCGGGTGATGCCGGACATGCAGGTGCGGCTGGTCCGCGGCGACCGCGACGTCTTCGGCCTGCACGGCCGGTCCGCCGAGCAGCGGGTCGCCCTGGACCTGCTGCTCGACCCGGAGATCGGCATCGTCTCGATGGGCGGCCGGGCGGGCACCGGAAAGTCGGCGGTGGCGCTGGGCGCGGGCCTGGAGTCGGTGATGGAGCGCCGCGCACACAAGAAGGACGACATCTTCCGGCCGCTGTACGCCGTCGGCGGCCAGGAGCTCGGCTACCTGCCGGGCGGTGAGAACGAGAAGATGTCGCCGTGGGCACAGGCGGTCTACGACACGCTCGGCGCGCTGGTCTCCCCGGCGGTGATCGACGAGATCGACAGCCGTGGGCTCATCGAGGTGCTGCCGCTGACCCACATCCGGGGACGGTCGCTGCACGACTCCTTCGTCATCGTCGACGAGGCGCAGTCCCTCGAACGCGGCGTGCTGCTGACCGTGCTGTCCCGGCTGGGCTCGGGCTCCCGGGTGGTGCTCACCCACGACGTCGCGCAGCGGGACAACCTGCGGGTCGGCCGGCACGACGGCATCACCGCCGTGATCGAGGCGCTGAAGGGTCACCATCTGTTCTCGCACACCACGCTGACCCGGTCGGAGCGCTCTCCGATCGCCGCGCTGGTGACCGAGATGCTGGAGGACCTCCCCCTCTGACCGGTCGGGCCCCGCTACCGGGGTGTTGTTCGCGCTGAAGGCTCGTGCAGACTCCTCGAGCGCGGACAACACCCCGGAATAGTTCGCGGATGCGACAGCGGACCCGAGCGGCGAACCGGTCCGGGGGGTGCAGGTCGGCCCACGTCCGGCGGATGACATCCACCCCCGGCCCGGGATCGCGCCCCCGCGCTGCTCTTCGGCGGGGGACGGCGGCGCCGGCGTCCTGACCGCGCAGGAGCAGCCGATCAGGCGGCCAGGCGGTGCGCCGGCCGTCTCGCTGCCATTCAGGTGGCGGGGAAGCGCTCGGCCTCGGCTGCCGGCTCGGGGGGACCGCTCGGGGGCCGCGGGTCCCGACCCGCGGCGGGCGGACGCGGAGCGGTCGCGAAGCGGAGCAGCCCCACCGCGATCCAGCCCGCGAGCAGGCACCAGACCACCCGCGTCATCATCTCCTCGGTGGAGAGGTCACCGCGCAGACCGAGCGCGAGGACAGGCACGGCCAGCACGAACCCGACGAGCAGCACGTCCCAGCGCAGTGGGCTCATTCCTGCGTGCTCTCGATCCGCTCGCAGAGCAGCGAGGCCCAGCGGTGGGGGGTCGCCCGCGCGCCGTCGATGACCGCCACCGGGGTCGCGACGCGACGCAGGACGGCCGCCGGGTCCGCGGACAGGTCGGTGTCCTGCACGATGAGAGCGTCGAGCTGCGGCAGCCCGTCGATCCAGGGCTCGAGGTCCTCGGGCTTCCGAGTGGCCTCGACGACGCCCCACACGGCGACCGGCGTCCAGATCGCCATCATCTGGGCCATCCAGTACGCGTCGGTGCGCAGGGGGGCGTCGACGGCGACGATCGTGACGGTGCCGGCCGCGAGCGCGTCCTGCCGCCGGTCGATGGCGGTCTCGACGTTCGTCACGCGGCTGGCTGGGTGAGCCAGCCCAGCGAGGTCCCCACGGGTCGCCCACTGCACGCGGTCGGGATCCAGGCGCAGGGAGGCAGCCAGCGAGCGGGCGGCACGCAGCGCGTCGACGCCCGGACCGACCACGAACAGCGTCTCGCCCGGCCCGGTGGGTGCTTCCGGAGCCTTCGGCAGACCCAGCGCAAGGCTGCGGGTGAGTGCGGCGTACACGCCCAGCTCGGCGATGTCCTGCTCGAAGGAGCTGCCGAGAAGGTCGTCGGGCACCCCCAGCTGCACCAGCTGCCGGGCCACTGCGCGGCGGGCGGGGTTCGACAGCCGCCTGGGCTCACTGGGTGCGCCGGGCCCGGGAACCGCTGCCGGAGTGCTCGCCGGAGCGAACAACCCGTCCCGGTCGAACCCCTCCTCAGGGAGCTCGGCGAGGTGCGCGCCTGCCATGAGAGGGGTGACCGGCAACCGGGTGACGGTGGCGAGCAGCCGGGTGGCCGGCGGAACGGCCGGCTGCGACGCCGGCGCGCCGTCCACCTCGCCGGGGATCTGCGAGCCGGCGGAGGGCTCGACCTCGGGGGAGTACTCCGACGTCGTCGAGGCGTCGGTCAGCGGCAGGCTTCCAGACGGGTCCGTGCCCCAGCCCGCATCCAGGTTCCAGGTCTTCTCCCGGCTGCCGACCTCCTCCAGGACGTCGGCGGCCTCGGCACGCACGGCCTCAGCCGGAGCCGGCGCGGCGTCCGGCGTCGCGGGTGGGGTCGCCGACGGCTGGGCCGGTCGGGAGCTGGACCGCGGCACCGGGGGGCGTCCGCGGCCGCGGCTGCGGGAGGAGGGCAGGGGCGGTAGGAGCGACAGCGGGGGCATGACCGTGGTCGAGTCCAGGGACATCATCGGGGCCGGGTCGCTGGCGGTGCGGGCCAGCAGCGGCGCCATCTGCAGCTCCTCGACCTCGGCGAGCTCCTCCTCGACCGTCTCCTCGAGGGTCGACTCGGCGGCCAGGATCTCGACCTGCTCCTCGATGCGCTCCGCGACCGGTACCTCCGCGACGGACGACGCGGGCAGCTCGACCTCGGCAGCGGCGTCGGAAGCGGCGTCCGGAGCGGCGATCGGAGCGGCGATCGAAGTGGCGCCGGTACCGGCGTCCTCGGCGGCGCTCGGCTCTCCGGCGGAGACGTCCGCCCAGATCGGGGCGTCGCTCGTGACGACCACCGGCGCGGACGAGGGTGCGCCCCAGATCGGTGAACCCGCGAGCGGGCTCCACGCCGAGGCGGCCGGCGCGGGCTCGCCCCAGAGGGAGGTCGGCGCGGGCGTCCCGCCCCACATCGACTCGAAGCGGGGACGCGAGCGGACCGGAGCCACGGGTGCGGGTGACTGTGCGAAGACCGGGGCGACGCCGACGACGGCCGGCGTCTCGTGCGCGGACGGCTCCACCGGGGGGAGCTGGACGGCGGGGGCAGCCGGAAGGGCGTTCTCGACGACCGGGGCCTGGGTTACGGGCGCCTGGACGACGGGGGCCTCCATGACGGGGGCCTCCATGACGGGCGCCTCCATGACGGGCGCCTCGGCGGCGGGTGCCTGGACGACGGGGAGGTCGAGCACGGGCGTCTCGACCGGCGACTGCACCGGCGGTTCGGCCAGGACGATGTCCCCCAGGACCATCTCGGGCACGCCGACGGTGGGGTCGGTCAGCGCCGTCTGCGGTGAGGCGCCGTCGAGCACCTTGCGGAGGATGCCGGTCAGCGCCTCGTCGGAGTGGCCCTGAGCGAGCGCGGCCCGCAGGACCTCGGCGATCGCCTCCTCCCGGGGAGAACCCGACGGCGGGGAGACCTCGGGCTCCGCGGCCCAGGTAGGCAGCTCCATCGGCTCCGCCATCGTCGTGGAGGGTGCGAAGACCTGATCCACCGTTTCCTCCTCCTGGCGCGCCACCGGCGGCACCGCTGATCCTGCTGTTCCGATGGACCCGGAGGCGGCCGGCCAGGGGGCCTCCGCGGGGCGTTCCAGTGCTTCCTTGACCGCCTGCCGGACGTCGCGGTCGCCGGCCACCATGCGCGCGAGTGCGGCGGTGAAGGGCGACGGCGCGGCCCCGGCGGCGTCGCCGGTCACCGGAAGGATGCGCTGGTCGAAGCCACGTGCGGAGAGCGGGGCGGCGTCCCCGTCATCGAGGGAGGACGGGCGCACGTCCCGGGTCCGCGGCGCCTCCGAGGCGCGCGGGAAGGAGGCGCGCGAGTACGCGGGTGCGGCGGGCTCGGCCTGCTGGGCGGCGAGCAGGGCTGCCAGCTCGCTGACTCGCTCGTCGTCGGCCTTGGCGGGCTCGGCCGTCGGAGCTTCGAGGTGGACGGGGGCCGCCGGCCACATCGAGGCGGCGGTGCGAGCGGGGAAGGCCGCGGAAGGGGACATCGCCGCGGATGCATCGCTGGGGCGCACCGCCTCGGCCGCCCAGGCCGCTGCGCCGTTGCGGGCCGGGGCCCCGGCGCGCGCCCGTGCGGGAGCGGCCGAGGCCAGGGGTGAGGAGAAGTCCGACGGCGCGATGTCGGCCGAGGGAGCGTCGTCCGCCCGGGCGGGTGGCGGCACCGGTACGGCGGGACGGCCGGCGTGGTCCGGGGCGACCTCGGCGACGTACCGCTCGGTGGCGAAGAAGCCGAGCACGCCACCGGAGCGCACGCGGCGGACGCCGACCACCCGGGCCGACGGGCCGAACTGCTCGCGCGCCGCGGCGATCGCGTCGTCGCGCGTGGCGGCCTCAACGGATCGCAACGGCACCGCTCACAACTCCCAGCGATTCGATCTGCGCTGTCCGGGACACCTCGGCGTAGGAGATCACCGGCAGTCGGGGAAGGACCTGGCGCATCAGGCGCGCGAGAGCTCCGCGCACCTGCGGCGAGCACACCAGGACGGGGGACAACCCGGAGCGCTCGGCCTCCTCGAGGAGGCCGCTGCATCCGTGGACCAGGGCGTCGATGCCACCGGCGTCCAGGGCGAGCACCATGCCGGCGTCGCTCTGCCGGATGGACTCGAGGAGCCGCTGCTCGAACCCGGGGTCGAGGGTGAAGACGTGCAGGCGTTCGTCGGGCGTCACGTACGGGTGACTGATCGCCGGGCCCAGCGCCGCCCGTGCCGCCTCGACGAGTCCGTCGAGTTCGGTGGACGACTTTGCACGTACAGAGAGTGCCTCGAAGATGCGCACCAGGTCCCGGATCGACACACCCTCTTCCAGCAACGCGTGCAACACCCGTTGCACCTCTCCCAGGGTGAGCAGAGTGGGGGTCAGTTCCTCGACCACGACGGGGTGCGTGCGGCGCACCATCTCCACCAGGAGGCGGACGTCCTCGCGACCGAGGAGGTCCGCGGCGTTCTGCCGGACGACCTCGGCCAGGTGGGTCGTGATGACAGACGAGCGGTCGACGACGGTCGCGCCGGCCATCTCCGCCTGCCGCTGCAGCTCCATCGGCACCCACTTGGCGGCCAGTCCGAAGACCGGCTCACGGGTGGCCTTGCCCGGCAGGCCGTCGAGGTTGTCGCCGATCGCCAGCACCGTGCCCGCGGGGGAGATCCCCTTGGCCGCGGGGACGCCGTTGAGCCAGATGACGTACTGGGAGCCGGGGAGGTCGAGGTTGTCGCGGGTGCGGACGAGGGGGATCACCAGGCCGGTCTCCATGGCGACCTTGCGGCGCAGCGCCTTGACCCGGTCGAGCAGGTCACCGCCGCGGGCGGGGTCGACGAGTTCCACCAGGTCGTAGGCGACCTCGAGCTCGAG
>JAOPVN010000159.1 GCA_025966175.1 Modestobacter sp.
CAGCAGGGCGGCAGAAGCGGGGTGCTCACCCAGCCCGAACATCGCCCAGCCGCGCACCACCTGGGCGTCGAGCGCCCCGGCCGTGCCGGCCGGCAGCTGGGCCAGTGCCCGGTCGGCCAGCTCCCGCGCCTCGGCGAAGTGCCTGGTCGCGGTCTCGTGGGTGCCGTCGTCCAGCAGCCCCTCGCCCACCTCGGCGCAGAGCGCGGCGAGCCGGGTGTCGGCTTCCGCGGCGAGCGCGCCGGCGGTGTGCGGCTCGACGTCGGTGGACCGCTCCGCGGGTGCGGCGGCGAGCTCGGCCGCAGCGTCCGCCGCGCGGTGCTGGTAGTCCAGCGCCAGCGGCATGAGCTCCAGGTCGGCCAGCACGGCGGCCAGCGAGCTGAGCGTGTGCACCAGCAGCGGGGTGGGCGGCAGCGCGGGGTCGAGCAGGCTGGCGGCCTCGACGGCCTCGTCCATCGCTGCGTCGACCCGGCGGGAGAGCAGCTCGATGCGTGCGTGCCGGGCGAGCCCTGCCGCGCGCTGCAGGTCGTCGTCCTGGGCGTCGAACGCCGCGCGGGCCGAGCGGACCAGGGCGATCGCCAGCGCGGCGTGCGTGGCCGACTGCGAGCGGCTGTCCCGGTCGACGGGGGCGTCCTGATCGGCGTCCGTGGTGGACGCCCGGTACAGGTCCAGCGGCCCGTCCTGCTCCGGGCCGCCTTCGACCAGGGGCTCGCCGAGCAGTGAGTAGCCGGCCAGCCGCAGCCGGCGGACGAGGAGCTCGGCCCGCAAGGTGTCGGCCCAGGCCCGGGCCAGGGAGGAGAGCGGAGCGGCGGTGCGCTCGGGAACCGCCACCGTCGACAGGTCGCGATCCAGCTCCTGCAGCAGCACCTCGGCCGTGTCCAGCTGCCAGTTGGCCAACGCGGAGCTCACCTGGTGGTGCAGCAGACCCGGTGGCACGAGGGCACTCTGCCTGGTGACCCCGGACGTGTCACGCACCGGGGGGCTGGCGCGCCGTCGTGGAGCGGGTGTCTCACCGGAGCCGCGGGTTCGCCGCAGGCTCACCGGGTCTCCTCGCCGGCGCTCGTCGACCGCGTTCGCCGGGCTGCTCTGCTCCTGCGCGAGCTCGCACGCTCGCTCACGAAGCGACCTCGCCGTCGTCGAAGGCCCATCCCGGACGGCGGCGCGCACCGCCGAGCACCTCGGCTACGAGGTCGTCGATCGAGGCGGCGGGCAGGGTGGCGGCGCGGTTCGGCAGCGTGGCCGGCAGCCCGCCGGCCGCGCGGACCCGGTTGCGGCCGCTGCGCTTGGCTCCGAACAGGTGCAGGTCCGCGCTGTCGAACAGCTCCCGCCACGACCGTGGCCCGGCCGGGCCCGCGGGGCCGGCGGTGGCCACCCCGATGCTCACCGTGACCGGGCCGGGTACGTCGAGGGCGGCCCAGTCGGCGTCGGCGACGGCGCTGCGCAGCCGCTCCATCGCCACCACCGCCTGCGCCTCACCGGTGTTGGGCAGCACCACGACGAACTCGTCACCGGCCCAGCGGAAGACCTCGTCACCGGTCCGGCTGTGCTGGCGGAGCAGCTCGGCGACCCGTCGCAGCACCGCGTCACCGTGCAGGTGGGAGTTCTCGTCGTTGACCGACTTGAAGCCGTCGACGTCCACGACCGCCAGCGAGACCGCCTCCCGGTCCATCCGCAGGTCGCCCATCCGGCGCTCGGCGCTGCGCCGGTTCCCCAGCCCGGTGAGGGTGTCCTCCAGCGCGTGCCGACGCAGCAGGGCGGTCTGCCGCTCGGCCTCCCGCAACCGGCTGCGGCGGACGAACATCTCCGCCCAGAGCTCGCGGCCGCGCAGCTGGGCGCGGGTCGTCTCGGTCCGGTAGGCCTCCAGCCAGTGCAGCGCCTCGACGGTGGAGCCCATCGCCGCGGTGGCCTGGCCGAGTTCGAGCAGGCACTGCCGGTACCGCCGGCGGTCACCCACCGCGGCGAACGCGCCGGAGGCGGTGACCAGCAGCTCGATGGCCTCCTCGCCGTGCGGCCGCCCGGGGAGGGCGTCGCGGGCGCACAACAGGGTCAGCAGCCGGGCCAGCACCAGATCGGCGTAGCCGACCAGCCACAACGCGGCCCCGCCGGACTGCAGGTGCCGGCGGACGCGGCGCAGCGGAGGGAGGGCGTCGTCCAGTTCGCCGGACAGCGTCATCGCCCACGCCTGGATGACGTCGAGCAGGTCGCTGTCGTTGTCGGTGGGCTCCCAGGGCAGCCCGCGCGCGTTGGTCGCGCAGCGCAACGCCACCTCGGCGAGCTCCCGGGAACGGACGGAATCGCCGCGGCGGTGCACGGTCTGGGCCAGCTCGGTGTGCTGCTGGGCGCACAGCCGGAGCAGCTGCCACTGGTCCCCGAGGTCGGGCAGTGCGGCGGCCACCCGGGCACCGCGCAGCGCCTGGGCGACGGCGAGCTCCTCGAGGTCCAGCCGGGTCAGCGCCAGCGACAGCCAGTGGTGGGCCTGGTGCAGCGGCCGGCTGGGCTCCTCGGTGGCGACCTGGTCGGCCAGCAGGCTGGCGTCGACGGCGAGGTGCAGGGCGGTGTCGAAGCGGTCGGCGGTGACCTCGACGTGCGCGAGGTAGGCGAGGGTCAGGGCGCGCTCGGCGGTGGGGTGGCAGCGCTCGAGGGCGCTCCGGGCGGCCGCGACGTCGGCGGCCGCGCCGGCCACGTCGCCGTCCAGCAGCGCCGCACGCGCGGCGAAGGCCGCCGCCCAGGCGTCCCAGCAGGGCAGACCGGTGCTGGACAGGGCGTCGGCGACGCCGGCGAGCTCGTCGGAGAAGATCCGGTCGTCGGCTCCGTCGCTGGCCGCGAGCAGCCGCCAGCGGGCGGTCTCCAGCACCAGCTCGTCGACGGTTCCGGGCCCCGGGCTCACGCGTCCCTCCACTCAGCTGTCAGGGAACGCGACGTGCGCGAGCCCGGCCGGTGACGAGGCAGCTCCCCCCACTCCAGGGACCCGACTGGAGTCGGGACCCGGTGCGGCCGCACTACCCTCACCGGATGCCCAGTGCAGGACAGAGGACAGCGCCGACGAGGTTCGCCTATCTGGGGCCCGAGGGTACCTTCGCCGAGGCCGCCCTCGTCAGGCTCACCGGCGCCACCGGGGGCCCGGCCGGTCCGTCGGAGCGGGATGCGCGGCCCGAGGCCAGCGTCGCCGCGGCGCTCGCGGCGGTGCGGGCAGGGGACCGCGAGGCCGCCCTGGTGCCGCTGGAGAACTCGGTCGAGGGCTCGGTGCCCGCCACCATGGATGGCCTGGTCGACGGGGAGCCGCTGGTGATCACCCACGAGGTGTTCCTCGAGGTGGCCTTCGTGCTCGCCGTCCGTCCCGGCACCACCGCAGCCGAGGTGCGCACGGTGGCCAGCCACCCGCACGCGCTGGCGCAGTGCCGGGGCCGCATCGCCGAGCTGCTGCCCGAGGCCGACGTCCTGCCGACCGCGTCCACCGCCGACGCCGCCCGCCGGGTCGCCGACGGCGAGTACGACGCCGCGGTGTGCGCGGCCATCGCCGCCGACCGGTACGCCCTGGACGCGCTCGCCACCGACCTCGCCGACCACCCCGGTGCGGTCACCCGCTTCGTCCTGGTCGAGCGGCCCGGGCCGCTGCCCGGGCCCACCGGGGCGGACAAGACGACGGTCACCGCGGTCATCCCCGACCGCACCGGGGCGCTGCTGGACCTGCTGGCCGAGTTCGCGGTGCGCGGCATCAGCCTGACCAGGATCGAGTCCCGGCCGACCCGCGAGCGGCTGGGCGTCTACTCGTTCTCCATCGACTGCGAGGGCCACGTCGCGGATGCGCGGGTCGGCGATGCCCTGGCGGCGCTGCACCGGCTGTGCGCCGACGTGCGCTTCCTGGGCTCCTACCCGCGGGCCGACGCCCAGCCGGGCAAGTCGGTCGAGGCGCGGGTCGAGGACGCCGCGTTCGCCGACGCGGGGGCCTGGCTGGCGCGGGTGCGACAGGGTCAGGCCGTCTGACGACGCCGTCCTCGGTCGCACGCTGCTGGCCACGGTGACCCAGTGTGCTTCCTCGGGGACGGACTGCAAACCCCTCAGGCGAACCGTTCCGTCACATCTGCCCTGGTCGGGCCTGCGTGAGCCTCAGAGGTAGAGGCCGGTCGACTCCTCGATCCGCTCCGCGGCGACGGCGTGCACGTCGCGCTCGCGCAGGATGATCAGGTCCTCGCCGTGCACCTCGACCTCGTGCTGGTCCTCCGGGGAGAAGAGCACCTGGTCGCCGACCTTGATCTGGCGGACGTTGGGTCCCACGCCCCGCGCCTCGCCCCACACCAGTCGCTTGGCGACCTGTGCGGTGGCCGGGATCAGGATGCCGCCGCTGGACCGGCGGTCGCCGTCCTCCTTGCGGAGCGAGACCAGCAGTCGGTCGTGCAGCATCTTGATCGGCAGCCCACCGGCGGTACCGGCGGTACCGGCGGTGGGGGCGACGTCCTTGGGCACGTCGGTGAACGCTACTGGAACGGCCCTGCTGCAGGGGCCCGCCCCGAGCGTGCAAGGGGTGGGGGGCAGCAGGGCCCTCTTACCAGCCGAGGGCGTGCAGGCGGTCGTCGTCGATGCCGAAGTGGTGGGCGATCTCGTGGACGACGGTGATCGTGACCTCCTCGGCCACCTGGTCCTCGTCCTCGCAGATCTCGCAGATCGCCTCGCGGTAGATCATGATCCGGTCCGGCAGCGCCCCGGAGTGGTCCCAGCCGCGCTCGGTCAGCGCGTACCCCTCGTAGAGTCCGAGCAGGTCCGGCTCATCGGGATTGCGGTCCTCCACCAGGACGACGACGTTGTCCAGCAGTGCCATCAGGTCCGCCGGCACCTCGTCGAGGGCGTCGGCGACGAGCTCCTCGAACCGGGCGGGCGGGAGCGGCTTCACCAGCTGGTCGGCATCGGGCGGCCCTCCTCGTAACCGGCCGCGCTCTGCACCCCCAGCACCGCGCGCTCGTGCAGCTCGTCGACCGTGCGCGCCCCGGCGTAGGTGCACGACGAGCGCACCCCGGCCACGATGCCGTCGATCAGGTCCTCGACGCCCGGCCGGGCTGGGTCCAGGTACATCCGCGAGGAGCTGATGCCCTCCTCGAACAGCCCGGCCCGGGCCCGCTCGAACCCGGAGGCGCCTGCGGTGCGCGCCTTGACCGCGCGGGCCGAGGCCATCCCGAAGCTCTCCTTGTACCGCCGGCCGGTGCCGTCGTCGTAGAGGTCGCCGGCGCTCTCGTAGGTACCGGCGAACCAGGACCCGACCATCACGTTCGCGGCGCCCGCGGCCAGCGCCAGCGCCACATCGCGGGGGTGCCGCACCCCGCCGTCGGCCCAGACGTGCTTGCCGAGCTCGCGGGCGGCGTCGGCGCACTCCTCGACCGCGGAGAACTGCGGGCGCCCGACGCCGGTCATCATCCGGGTGGTGCACATGGCGCCGGGCCCGACGCCGACCTTGACGACGTCCGCGCCGGCCTCGATCAGGTCCCGGGTGCCCTCGGCGGTGACCACGTTGCCCGCCACGACCGGGGTGGACCCGGCCACCGCGCGGACGACGCGGACCGCCTCGACCGCCTTCTCCTGGTGGCCGTGGGCGGTGTCGACCACCAGCACGTCCACGCCGTGCGCGAGCAGCGCCTCGGCCTTGGCGGCGGCGTTCCCGTTGATGCCGACGGCGGCGGAGGTGAGCAGCCGGCCGGCGGGGTCCAGTGCGGGGGCGTAGATCGCCGAGCGCAGCGCACCCTTGCGGGTGATCAGCCCGACCAGCCGGTCGCCGTCGACGACGGGTGCGGCGTTGACCCGCTCCTCGGACAGCACGTCGAAGACCTTGGGCAGGTCGGTGCCGGCCGGGATGGTCAGCGGGTCGGCCGCCATCACCTGGGAGAGCTGGGTGAACCGGTCGACGTCCTGGCAGGAACCGTCGGTGACGATGCCGACCGGGCGGCCGTCCTCGACCACGACCACGACGCCGTGCGCCCGCTTCCCCATCAGCGACAGCGCCTCGGCCACGGTGGAGGTGGGGCCGAGGGTGATCGGCGTGTCATAGACGGCGTGCCGGGACTTGAGCCAGGCGACGACCTGTCCGACGACGTCGATCGGGATGTCCTGCGGGAGCACCGCCAGGCCGCCGCGGCGGGCCACGGTCTCGGCCATCCGACGTCCGGAGATCGCGGTCATGTTCGCCACGACGATCGGGATCGTCGTCCCGACCTCGTCCGGCGTGGTCAGGTCGACCTCCAGCCGCGAGCCGACCGTGGAGTGCGCCGGCACCATGAAGACGTCGGCGTAGGTCAGGTCGTGAGCCGGGCGGGCGTCACCGAGGAAGCGCATGACGCCCATGATCCCGTAAGTCGGGGGGCCCGTCATCGCTGGCCACCTACGATCAGGGCGTGATCGACCTGCGCCTCGTCCGCGAGAACCCCGACCTCGTCCGCGCCAGCCAGCGTGCCCGGGGTGCCGACGATTCCCTGGTCGACCAGCTGCTCGCCGCCGACGTCACCCGTCGCGCCGCGGTCAAGGCCGCCGACGACCTGCGCGCCGAGCAGAAGGCCGCCTCGCAGGCCGTGCGCAGCGCCAGCAAGGAGGAGCGCCCCGTCCTCCTGGAGAAGGCCAAGGCGCTGGCCGCTGCGGTCAAGGAGGCCGAGGAGACCGAGCGCACGGCCGACGCCGCGCTGCACGAGCTGCACCTGCGGATCCCCAACATCGTCCACCCCGACGTGCCCCCGGGCGGCGAGGACGACGCGGTCACGCTGCGCACCGTGGGGCAGGTGCCGACCTACGACTTCGAGGTCAAGGACCACCTGCAGATCGGCGAGGCGCTCGGCGCCATCGACATGGAGCGGGGCGCGAAGGTGTCCGGTGCCCGCTTCTACTTCCTGACCGGGCCAGGCGCGCTCCTCGAGTTCGCCCTCGCCCAGCTGGCGATCACCCGGGCCGTCGCCGCCGGCTTCATCCCGGTGGTGGCCCCGGCCCTGGTCAAGCCCGAGGCGATGGAGGGCACCGGTTTCCTCGGCGAGCACGACGAGGAGGTCTACCGGATCGAGCGCGACGACCTGTACCTGGTCGGCACCTCCGAGGTCGCGCTGGCCGGCATGCACGCGCGTGAGGTGCTCGACCTCTCCGCCGGGCCGAGGCGCTACGCGGGCTGGTCGTCCTGCTTCCGCCGCGAGGCCGGCTCCTACGGCAAGGACACCCGCGGCATCATCCGCGTGCACTGGTTCGACAAGGTCGAGATGTTCAGCTTCTGCCCGCCCGAGGAGGCCGCCGCCGAGCACCGCCGGCTGCTGCAGTGGGAGGAGGAGTTCCTCCAGGCGCTGGAGCTGCCCTACCGGGTGGTCGACATCGCCGCCGGCGACCTGGGCACCAGCGCCGCCCGCAAGTTCGACATCGAGGCGTGGTTCCCCAGCCAGGGCACCTACCGGGAGCTCACCAGCACCTCGGACTGCACCACCTTCCAGGCCCGGCGCCTGCAGATCCGCACCCGCGACGCCGACGGCAAGCCGCAGCCGCTGGCCACGCTCAACGGCACGCTGTGCGCGGTCGCCCGCACGATCGCCTGCCTGCTCGAGGTGCACCAGCGAGCCGACGGCTCGGTCCACGTCCCGCCGGCGCTGCGGCCCTGGCTGGGCGGCCACGAGGTGCTCACCCCCGGCATGTCCCTGGCCGCCGTGGCAGGGCCCGCGGCGTGATGTCCCAGCGGCCGGTGCGGGGGGCCTTCGTGCCGGAGTCCGGCGTGCGGACCGTCGTCGAGCTCGGCGACCTGGCCGCGCAGCTGGGCAGCTGGCGGCCGCGGCTGGTCGCCAGCGACCTGGACGGCACGCTGCTCACCTCCTCCGGCGAGGTCAGTGCGCGGACCCGCGCGGCGATCGAGGCCTACCGGGCCGCCGGCATCCCGGTCGTCGGCGTCACCGGCCGCGGCCCACGCCTGCTGGACAGCGTCTCGGCCGCGCTCGGCGGGACGGGGATCGCCGTCCTCGCGCAGGGTGGGTACGTCGTGGACCTCGACCGGACCGAGGTGCTGCGCACCGTCGGCATGTCCCGGGAGGACGCCACCGCCGTCATCGCCGCGATCGAGGGAGTCACCGGCGAGCTGATCGTGGCGGTCGAGGACGCCGCCGAGCAGGCCGAGGCGCTGCGCCCGCTGCGGGTCCAGCACGGCTTCGACTGGCCCTACCCGGAGCCGGCGCACCTGTTGCCGCGACACGAGGTGCTGCCGGTCGGCGCGGTGCTCAAGGTCTTCCTGCGGTCCTCCCGGCTCGGTGAGGACGAGCTGCTGGAGCTGGCCCGCGGCGTCGTCGATCCGGCCGTCGCCGAGCTGACCCACGCCGGGTTGGGCTTCATCGAGGTGCTGCCGCCGGGGGTCACCAAGGCCAGCGGCCTCGCGGTCGCGCTGGAACACCATGCCCTGACCTCTCCGGGCCTCGGCTTCGGCGACGTCCTCGTCTTCGGCGACATGCCCAACGACCTGTCGACGATCGAGGCGGTCACCGCCGCCGGCGGCCACGCGGTCGCGATGGCCAACGCCCACCCCGCGGTGCTCGCCGCCGCGGCCGGCCGGACCAGCGGCTCGGACGCCGACGGGGTCGCCCGGTACCTCGAGGCTGTGCTGGCCCTGGGGAGCGCCGGTGTCTGACTGGCGCCCGAAGCTCATCGTCAGCGACCTGGACGGCACGTTGCTGGGCAGCGACGAGACGATCAGCGACGCCACCGTGGCCGAGCTCCGGCGCTGGGCGGACGACGGCGTGCCGCTCGTGCTCGCCACCGGCCGGCCGCCGCGGTGGATGCTGCGGGTGCGGGACCGGCTGGGCGGCGGCACCGCGGTCTGCTGCAACGGCGCCGTCCTGCTGGACCTGGGCGAGTTCACCGTCCTGGAGGAGCACCCGGTCACGCCGGAGGTCCTCCGGACGATCACCGGGGAGCTCCGTCGTCGTCAGCCCGACACCTGGTTCGCCGTCGAGTACGGCGACCAGTTCCGGCACGAGCCGATCTACCAGCCGCGCTGGGACGTCAACGCCCCCGGTGTCGCGGTGGCGACGCTGGCGGAGATGGTCTCCCGGCCGGTGGCCAAGCTGCTGGCCCGGCACGAGGACCTGCCCCGCGACGAGTTCGTCGAGCTGGTGGCCGAGGTCGTGGGGGACACCGCGACGGTGACCAACTCCTCGTCCGACGCCCTGGCCGAGATCTCCGCGCGCGGCGTCACCAAGGCCACCGGGCTGGCCCGGGTGGCTGCCGACCGCGGGCTGGGGCCGGGGGACATCGTCTACTTCGGGGACATGCCCAACGACCTGGCCGCCTTCGACTGGGTCCGGGAGGGCGGTGGCCGAGCTGTCGCGATGGCGCACGCGCACCCCGACGTCCTCGTCGCGGCGACCGACGTCACCGATGCCAACGACGCCGACGGCGTCGCGGCCTTCCTCCGCTCCCTGTAGGCAGGTCGCGCACTCCGCGCTGACCAGCAAGAACGAGATTCTCGTTGCGCTGAAGCCCGTCCATCGGCTGCCGATACAAGGCATGCACAGGGAGGCCGTCCGGACCGCCCTGACCGTCGGGAGGGGTGCAACGATGAGCAGCTCGGAAGGTGCGGACACGGAGTCGGCGGAGTCCACGGAGTCGGCGGGTCGCTTGCCCGCGGTCCTCGCCCGGGTGGGACTGCGGGGCCGCCTGCTCGCCGCGATCATGCTGGTCGCAGTGACCACCCTGGCCGTGGGCCTGATCGGGATCAACCGGATGTCCGCGCTCAGCGAGCAGGCCCAGGCGGTCTACGACAGCGGCACGGTGCCGGTCGACGCGCTGCGTTCGGTCCAGGTCTCCTGGTGGGAGGTGCAGGCCCACTCGGCCCGTGCCCAGGTGCCCTCGCTCAGCGCCGAGCTGAAGGCGCAGGAGGCGCAGAAGCTGCAGGTGTCGACCCAGGAGCTGGCCGATCGGACCGCGGTCGTCGAGGGTCTCGCGCTGTCGCCGGCGGCGAGAGATGCCTTCGCGCAGTACCAGAGCAACGCGGCCACCTACTTCACCACGCGCGACGCCCTCCGCAAGGCCCTGGCGGCTGGGGACATGGCGACGATGGCCCAGTTGCTGCCGACCTCGAGCCAGGCCGAGTCGGGCGCCCAGGCGACCATCGCCGATGCCACGGCCGCGGCGGCCACCTCCGCCGACCGCACGGCCCAGGCCGCGCGCGACTCCTACCTGACCGCCCGCACCGTCACCGTGGCGATCATCGTGCTCGGCCTGGTGGTGTCCCTCTTCCTCGCGACGCTCATCGTGCGGGCAGTGACCCGTCCGGTGCGGCGGGTCCGCGAGGTGCTCGACCAGGTCGCCGCCGGCGACCTGAGCGTGCGGGTCGGTGAGACCGGCGGAGCGGAGATCGGTGAGGTCGCCCGCTCCCTCGACCAGACGCTGGACGCCCTCAGTGGCGTGCTCGCCCTGGTCAGCGACTCGGCCGGCCGGCTCGCCGGGGCATCGCAGACGCTGAACGCCGGCGCGGCCGCGATGGCCGAGAGCGCCCGTACCGCCACCAGCCAGGCCGACGTGGTGGTCGCCTCGGCCGGTGAGGTCGCCGCCAGCGTGGACACCGTGGCCACCGGCTCGCAGCAGATGGAGTCCGCGATCCGCGAGATCGCGCACAACGCCACCGAGGCCGCCCGGGTGGCCGGGCAGGCCGTCGACGTCGCGGAGAGCACCACCCGCACGGTCGGCAAGCTGGGCGACTCCTCCCAGGAGATCGCCGCCGTCGTCAAGCTGATCAACGGGATCGCCGAGCAGACCAACCTGCTCGCCCTCAACGCCACCATCGAGGCCGCCCGCGCCGGTGAGGCGGGCAAGGGCTTCGCCGTCGTCGCCAGCGAGGTCAAGGAGCTCGCCCAGGAGACGGCGCGGGCCACCGAGGACATCTCCCAGCGGGTGGAGGCGATCCAGGCCGACACCGCCGGGGCGGTCGAGGCGATCGGCGAGATCAGCGCCGTGATCGGTCAGATCAACGACTACCAGGCCACCATCGCCGCGGCGGTGGAGGAGCAGACCGCGACCACCAACGAGATGAACCGGAACGTGGCCGAGGCCGCCAGCAGCTCGCGCAGCATCGCCACGGCCATCTCGGGGCTGGCGGCGGGGACGCAGCAGACCAACGAGGGTGTGGCCGACGCGCAGCGCTCGGCTGCGGAGCTGGCCCGGATGAGCGACGAACTGCAGGGCGCCGTCCGGCGGTTCACCGTCTGACCCCTGCACGACGCAGGGCCTCGGTGCGCACGCGCACCGGGGCCCTGCGTCGTTAGAGGTGCGTCGTCAGAGGTACTGGCCGCCGCCGTGCCGGATCTCGGGGGAGCCCTGGTCGGTCGCGCCGGCGGGCAGGGCGCGGCGGCGCATCTCCTCCAGCTGGGCCCGGGCGGCCATCTGCTGGGCGAACAGCGCCGTCTGGATGCCGTGGAAGACGCCCTCCAGCCAGCCGACCAGCTGGGCCTGCGCGATCCGCAGCTCGGCGTCGGACGGCGTCTCGTCCTCGTTGAACGGCAGGGTGATCCGCTCCAGCTCCTCGCGCAGCTCCGGCGCCAGCCCCTGCTCGAGCTCGCGGATCGAGGAGGCGTGGATGTCGCGCAGCCGGTTGCGGCTGGCGTCGTCGAGCGGCGCCGCCCGCACCTCCTCGAGCAGCTGCTTGATCATCGTGCCGATCCGCATGACCTTGGCCGGCTGCTCGACGAGGTCGCCGAGGCCGCCCATGTCCGCGCCGTCCCCGTCGCCGTCGTGTGGCAGGGCCATGGCGCCGACCGGCTGCCCGTCGGGGCCCACGACGAGGACCTGCTGGGGCCGCGGCTCACCGGTGCCTGGTGCTGTCATGGCCCCATCTTCCCCCGGCCCGTCGACGCGCCGCCGGGGTCCCCGGCAGGATGCGGTCACACGGGAGCCGGCGCAGGAAGACGAACTACGCTCCCCGCATGTCGTCGGGGGTGGGGCAGTTGGACGTGGCCCGCGTCCGCGGGCTCTTCCCGGGGCTGTCCGACGGGCTGCTGCACGCCGATGGGCCGGGTGGCGCCCTGGTCCCGGAGAGCGTCGTCCGCGCCGTCTCCCAGGCGATGCGCGTGCCGATCGCCAACCGGGGCGGGGTGTTCGCCGCCTCCGCGCGCGCCGAGCAGCTGGTCTCCGGCGCCCGCTCGGCGGTGGCCGACCTCGCCGGGGGCGCGCCGTCGGGGGTGGTGCTGGGCGCCAACATGACCTCGCTGACCTACGCGGTCGCCCGGGCGCTGGGCAAGCACTGGCGCCGCGGCGACGAGATCGTGGTCAGCCGGCTGGACCACGACGCCAACATCCGCCCGTGGCTGCAGATCGCCGACGAGCTCGGCATGGTCGTCAAGTGGGCCGAGGTGGACATAGAGACCGGCGAGCTGCCCGACTGGCAGTACGACGAGCTGCTGACCGACCGGACCCGGCTGGTGGCGGTGACGGCGGCGAGCAACGCGATCGGTACCTGCCCCGACGTCGCCGCCATCGCGATGCGCGCCCACCGGGTCGGCGCCCTGGTCTACGTCGACGCCGCGCACGCCGCCCCGCACATGCCGCTGGACGTCGCCGAGCTCGAGGCCGACTTCCTGGCCGTGTCGGCCTACAAGTGGTGCGGCCCGCACGTCGGTGCGCTGGTCGCCCGACCCGAACTGCTCGACGAACTGCGCCCGGACAAGCTGGTGCCCGCTCCCGACCGGGTGCCCGACCGGTTCGAGCAGGGCACGCCGCCCTTCGAGCTCTACGCCGGCGTGGCCGCCTCGGTCGACCACCTCGCCGGGCTGTGCCCGGACGCGACCGGCACCCGACGCGAACGGCTGACCGCCTCGATGGCCGCGGTGAGCAGCTACGAGGAGACGCTGTTCGACCGGCTGGACGGCGCGCTGCGCTCCATGGCGCACGTGCAGGTGCTCGGCTCGCCGCGGCACCGGATGCCGACGCTGTCGTTCACCGTCTCCCGGATGCGGCCGCGGCAGGTCACCCGCGAGCTCGCCCGCCGCGGCGTCTGCGCGTGGGACGGCGACTTCTACTCCCGCGAGCTGTTCGACGCGATCGGGGTCAACGAGACCGGCGGCGCGGTGCGGCTCGGGCTGTTGCACTACAACACGCTCGAGGAGGTCGACCACCTGATCGACCACGTCTCCGACCTGCGCTGACCGACGCTCGCCACCGTCCGTCGGTCAGAGGCGCACCTCGCCGGTGACGCACGTGGCGCACGCGCCGCCGACCCAGGTCTCGCCGTCCTCCTGCCGGACCGAGATCAGGCCGCGGCGTCCCACCCGGCTGCCCTGGGCGGCGCGATAGGCCGTCGGCGCGGCCCCGGTACCGATCAGCCACTGGGCCACGCTGGCGTTGAGGCTGCCCGTGACCGGGTCCTCGCGGACGCCGATGGGCCCGCAGAACGCGCGCAGCTCGAACTGCTCGGACGCACCGGCGGGATGTGCGCCGACCGCCCCGATCATGAGGTCGGTCATCTGGGCGTCGTCGGGTTCCAGGGCCAGCACCTCGGCGGCGGTGGCGAGCTGGACGGCGGCCCAGCCGGGCCCGTTGTCCACCCACTGGTGGGCGATGACGGCATCGGCGTCGATGCGCAGCCCGCGCGCGATCCGGGCCAGGAGGTCCTCGTCCAGCGGTCCGGTCCGCACCGGCGTCGGGGCCTGGAAGCTGAGGTCACCCGCCTCGCCCCGCAGTTCGACCAGGCCCATCGCGCACTCCTGGACCAGCACGTCCCGGCGGCGCGGCGAACCACCGGCGGTCAGCCAGGCGTGCGCCGACCCGAGCGTCGGGTGCCCGGCGAAGGGGATCTCCCCGCCGGGGGTGAAGATCCGCAGCCGGTAGTCCGCCTCGGGCGTGGTGGGGGGCAGCACGAACGTCGTCTCGGAGAGGTTGGTCCACCGGGCGAAGTGGGCCATCGCGTCGTCGGTGAGGTCGCTCCCGTCCAGGACGACGGCGACCGGGTTGCCCTGGTAGGGCTCGGCCCCGAACACGTCGACCTGGGCGAAGGCGCGGGCGCGCTGCGGCATCTGCGGGCTCTCTTCGGTGCGGGTGCGGGTGCGGGGTGCTGGTCGGTCTGCCGTCACCCTGGCATCCCGGCCGGGTGGGTCGAGCAGTCCACTGCGGACCGGTGGACCTAGGCCTCGGGCAGCAGCAGCACCTTGCCGATGTGGTCGCTGGCCTCCAGCAGGGCGTGCGCCTCCGCGGCCCGCGACATCGGCAGCCGGCGGTCCACGATCGGGCGGACGACGCCCCGTTCGACGTCCGGCCACACGTCGTGCAGCACCGCGGCGACGATCTCCGCCTTGCCCCCGGGCCCGGTCGCCGGCCGGGAGCGCAGCGTCGTCGCGGCGACCGACGCCCGCTTGCGCATCAGCTTGCCGAGGTCCAGCTCGGCCTTGGTGCCGCCCTGCATGCCGATGCCGACCATCCGTCCGCCGGTGGCCAGGACGTCGACGTTCCGGGCCAGGTACTTGGCGCCCATGATGTCCAGGACGACGTCGGCCCCGTGCCCGTCGGTCGCGTTCTTCACCACCTCGACGAAGTCCTCGTCCCGGTAGTTGACTCCGATCTCGGCACCCAGCTCCCGGCAGAAGGCGAGCTTCTCGGCGCTGCCGGCGGTGGTCGCGACCCGGGCGCCGGCGCGGGCGGCCAGCTGGATGGCCATGGTGCCGATCCCGCTGGCGCCGCCGTGCACGAGGAACACCTCGCCGGCGCGCAGCCCGGCCAGCATGAACACGTTGGACCAGACGGTGCAGGTGACCTCCGGCAGCGCGGCCGCGGTGGCCAGCTCCACGCCGGCAGGCTTCGGCAGCAGCTGACCGGGGGGGACGGCGACCCGCTCGGCGTACCCGCCGCCGGACAGCAGCGCGCAGACCTCGTCGCCGACCGCCCAGCCGGTCACGTCCGCGCCGACCTCGCTGATGACGCCGCTGCACTCCAGCCCGAGGATCCCGCTGGCCCCCGGCGGGGGCGGGTAGTTCCCCTGGCGCTGGAGCAGGTCCGCCCGGTTGACCGCGGCGGCGGCGACGTCGACGAGCACCTCGCCCGGGCCGCAGACGGGGTCGGGGACCTCGCCCCAGCCGAGGACCTCCGGCCCACCGGGCTCGCTGATCGTGACCGCACGCATGCCCCGACCCTAAAGGGCGCCCCGTGGCCCGCTCCTTCGGCCCGGCCCCCTCCTTGACGTGTCCGAGACTGCGAGGGCACCAGGAGGGATCCCTCTTCAGTCGAGGGCGGTGCGCTGCTCGGTGACCAGCTCGGCCAGCGCCTGCGGGGCGCTGCGGCACAGCCGCGGGAAGCTGAGGTACCCGTGCGGCATCCCGGTGTACTCGGTGACCCGCACCGGCACCCCGGCGGCCCGCAGCGCCGTCGCGTACCGCAGGCCGTCGTCCCGCAGCGGGTCGTGCTCGGCCACCTGCACCAGCGCGGGCGGCAGCCCGCTGAGGTCGTCGGCGAACAGCGGCGACGCGTAGGGCTGCCGCGGGTCCGCGTCGCCCAGGTAGTGCGCACGGAAGGCCAGCATGTCGGCCTTGGTGAGCACCGGCGCCGAGGCGTTCTCCTCGATCGAGGCGCTGGCCATGGTGAGGTCGGTGGCCGGGTACAGCAGCCCCTGGTGGGCGATCGCCGGCCCGGATCGGTCCCGGGCCATCAGGCTGACGACGGCGGCGAGGTTGCCACCGGCGCTGTCGCCCATGACCGCCACCCGGCCCGGGTCGGCACCGAGCTCCGCGGCCCGGGCGACCACGTCGACCAGCGCCGCGTAGCAGTCCTCGGCCGCGGCGGGGAACCGGTGACCGGGTGCCAGTCGGTAGTCGACCGAGACGACCACCGCGTCCAGGCCGGCCGCCACCGAGCTGCACAGCCAGTCGGCCATGTCGAGGCCGCCGAGCACCCAGCCGCCGCCGTGGAAGTTGACCACCAGCGGCCGGGGACCGGCGGCAGGGCGCTCCCGCCGGTACACCCGGATCGGCAGCGGGCCGGTCTGGCCCGCTGCCGATCCGTCGGTCAGGCGGGTGCCCCGGGCCACCGCGCCGAACACCAGGTCGGTGACCGGGTTGTGGCCCAGCTGCTGGGTCTGCACCTTCTGCACCCGGGCGTCGTCCATCGTCGCGATGGACGACAGCCGGGCGAGCCGGCCGAAGACCCGTACTCGCAGGTCCAGGTCGGTCACCGGCTCAGACCCGGCTCTTCAGGTCCTTGCGCAGGATCTTGCCGGCCGCGGACTTGGGCACCTGCTCGATGAACTCGACGAGCCGGATCTTCTTGTGCGGGGCGACGCGCTCGGCGATGAACGCCTTGACGTCGTCCGCACTGATCGACGACCCCGGCGAACGGACGACGAACGCCTTCGGCAGCTCCTCGCCGCTCTCCTTGTCCAGGACGCCGATCACCGCGGCGTCCGCGATCTCCGGGTTGCCCAGCAGCTCGGCCTCCAGCTCGGCCGGCGCGACCTGGTAGCCCTTGTACTTGATCAGCTCCTTGACCCGGTCGACGACGGTGTAGCGGCCCTCGTCGTCGACGATCGCCACGTCGCCGGTGTGCAGCCAGCCCTCCTCGTCCAGGGTGTCGGCGGTGGCCTGCGGGTTGTTCAGGTAGCCCTTCATCACCTGCGGCCCGCGGACCCACAGCTCACCGCGCTCGCCGGCGGCGGCGTCCTCGCCGGTGGCCGGGTCGATCAGCCGGCACTCGGTGTTGGGCAGCGCGTAGCCGACCGTGCCCTTGGG
>JAOPVN010000239.1 GCA_025966175.1 Modestobacter sp.
CGTCCCCGGGGCGGAGCAAGGAGGAGGCGACGGACTACCGGTACTTCCCCGAGCCCGACCTCGTGCCGCTGGCGCCCGACGCCGAGTGGGTCGAGAAGCTGAAGGCGGAGCTCCCCGAGCTGCCGCCCGCCCGTCGGACCCGGCTGCAGCAGGAATGGGGCATCTCGGGCACCGAGATGACCTGGCTGGCCAACGCCGGCGCGCTCGGGCTGGTCGAGGAGACCGTCGCCGCGGGAGCCACCCCGGCCGACGCCCGCAAGTGGTGGCTGGGTGTCCTCGCCCGCCGGGCCAACGAGGCCGGCACCGAGCTCGCCGAGCTGGCGATCACCCCGGCGCAGGTCGCCGAGCTCGCCCGGCTGATCACCGCGGGCACGATCAACGACAAGCTGGCCCGGCAGGTGCTCGACGGCGTGCTGGCCGGCCAGGGCGACCCGGCGCAGATCGTGGAGGCGCAGGGCCTCGCGGTGATGGGCGAGAGCGATGAGCTGGTCGCCGCGGTCGACGCCGCGATCGCCGGGGCTCCCGACGTGGTCGCCAAGGTGCAGTCGGGCAAGGTGCAGGCACTCGGTGCGCTGGTGGGTGCGGTCATGAAGACCACCCGCGGCAAGGCCGACGCCGGCACCGTGAAGCGGATGCTCGAGGAGCGGGTGCTGGGCTCCTGACCTGGGGCGGTGGGGCTGCCCGCCGTCGAGCTGCGCCCGCTGCGCCGGGCGGACTTCCCGCTGCTCTGCCGCTGGCCGGCCGAGCCGTTGGTCGCCCGGTGGTGGGAAGAGGACCCCGTCCTCCCCACCCTTCGCACGCTCAGGGTGGGACCCGGGACGGGGCCGGGCGCGGACCCGACCGCGGTGTACCTGGCGTGCACGACGGGAAGCCGTTCGGGCTGCTGCAGGTCTACACCTTCGCCGACGCGCCGGAGTCGCTCGCCGAGCTGACCAGGGTCTGCCCGGTGCCGCCCGGGGCGCTGAGCATCGACTACCTGATCGGGGAGCCCGCGGCCCGCGGCCGGGGCCTGGGCGCGGCGCTGATCGCGGCCGCCGTGCCCCGGGGCTTCGCCGGCCACCCGCAGGCCGCGGACGTGCTGGTGCCCGTGGCGCGCGGCAACGAGGCGTCCTGGCGGGCACTGCGTCGGGCCGGGGCCACCTGGTACGCCGAGGGTGAGCTCGTCCCGGTCGACCCGCCGGACCACGTCGTCCACCGGTTCACCGGGACGGGGTCCTTCTTCAGAGCGGTGAGTTGGCCTGCGACGCAGGTGGCACGACCCGCAGCACCCGGTCGTCGTCCTGTTCCGGTGTGCCCAGCCCGTCGCGGTTGGACGTGGTGATCCACAGCGCGCCCTGGGCGTCCAGGACGACGGTGCGCAGCCGTCCGTACCGGTCGGCCAGGAACGACGTGGGGTCCCCGACCGGGGCGCCCTTGCCGTCGAGCTCGACGACGTGGACCTGCCGGCCGTCCATCGCGCCCAGGAACACGTAGGGGCCCGAGACGGCGCAGCCGCCCAGGCCGCCCTCCTGGGCCGGTACCTCGAGCACCGGGTCGACGCCGGCGGGACCGAAGTCGCCGCCGGGGGTCAGCGCGTCGAACTCGTCGGCCCCGGTGAGCGACTCGTCGGTGGCGTAGAGCTGGTCGGCGGCCTGGCAGAGGGCGGTCACGTCCCGGTGGCCGCGGGTGAACACCGGCCCGGCGCCCACCGGCCGGCCGAAGACGTCGACCGCGAGGACCTTGCCGGCCAGCGACGCCGGGTCCGCCGCCAGCGCCGGGTCCCCGACGTCGCCGGTGCCCACGTAGAGGGTCCCGTCGGGCCCGAACGTCAGGCCGCCACCGTTGTCCACCTCACCGCGGGGGATCCCGGTCAGCACCGGGTTGGGGGTGCCGCCGATCGGGAAGCGGACCACCCGGTTGTCGGTCGCGGTGGAGACGTAGGCGTAGAGCAGGCCGTCCTCGGCGTAGGTGGGGGAGATGGCCAGCCCCAGCAGGCCGCCGTCGCCGGCGGGATCGACGCCGGGCAGGGTCATCAGCTCGCGGGCCGGGGAGCGGTCGGGGAAGACCTGGAGCAGCCGGCCGGAGTCCCGCTCGCCGACGACCGCCGTCCCGTCCGGCAGCACCACCAGCCCGGTCGGGACGGTGAGGCCGGTGGCGACCACGTTGGGGTCGCCGGCCTGCTGGTCCTGCGTGCCGGGGGTGGAGGGGTCACCCGGCGCGGGCACCCGCCCGCTCTGACTGGGCGGCGCCACCTGGGGCGGCTGGCCCTGCGGCACGTCGCGGAACGGTCCCGAGGGCACGTAGCCCCCGCCACAGCCGGCCAGCAGCAGGCAGCCCAGCGTGACCGCCGCGAGCCGCCGCGCGCCGGGTGCCGACGTCCGCAGTGCCACGCCGCAACAGTACGGCGGCCGGCCGGCCGGCCCGACCGCACCGCTGACCCGTGCCCTGCCCCGGGTGCAGTTCCGGCGGGCCCCGCCCTAGGGTTCGGAACCGTGCCCGACGACACCCCTGCCACCGCTCCCGTCCTCGAGCTGGGACCCGAGGAGACGCTGCACGTCCTCGTCCCCTCCACTGCCCTCGCCGGAGTGGTGGAGGGGGTCTCGCCGCGGATCCGCGCGCACCGGTTCGACCCGGCCGAGGGGCTGCCCACCGGGGAGGCCGCCCAGGCGCAGGTGCTGGTGCCCCGGGGCGGCGGCGACGTGGCCGCCGAGGTGCTCGCCGCCCTGCCGCGGCTGCGGCTGGTCCAGCTGATGAGCGCCGGTGCGGAGAAGTTCGTCGGCCGGCTGCCGGAGCGGGTCATCCTGTGCAACGCCCGCGGCGCGCACACGCCGTCCACGGCCGAGTGGGCGGTGACCGCGATGCTCGCCGCCCAGCGCGGCATCCCGCACTTCGCCCGCGAGCAGGACGCCGGGCGCTGGGCGCCGGCCACCCAGCACTCGATGATCGGCGCCCGGGTGCTGGTGGTCGGCGCCGGCGACATCGGCCGCACCATCGGCCGGATGCTGGCCGGGTTCGACGTCGAGCTCACCTACGTGGCGCGCACCGCCCGCGACGGGGTCCGCAGCACCGACGAGCTGCCCGAGCTGCTCCCGCACGCCGACGTCGTCGTCCTCATCGTCCCGGTCACGCCGGAGACGACCGGGATGGTCGACGCCGCGTTCCTCGCCGCTATGGCCGACGACGCCCTGCTGGTCAACGCGGCCCGGGGCGTGGTGGTCGACACCGACGCGCTGCTGGCCGAGCTGACCTCCGGCCGCCTGCGGGCGGCGGTGGACGTCACCGAGCCCGAGCCGCTGCCCGAGGGGCACCCGCTGTGGTCGGCGCCGGGGCTGTTGCTGACCCCGCACGTGGCCGGCGCGGTCCCCGACACCAACGACCGGGCCGCCGCGGCCGTCACCGACCAGCTGGCCCGGGTGCTGGCGGGCGAGCCGCTCCGCAACGTGGTGGACCAGTACTGACGGCCCCGCTGCAGGGTCCCGCCGCGAGCTCGCGAGTGGTGGGGGGCAGCGGGGTCCTCGTACTAGAGGGCGGGGATGCGCCCGCCGGACAGCGCCGCCAGCCGCGGCAGGTCACGGGCCCGCAGCACCGGCAGCCGCACCTGGGTGTCGGCGGTGGTGACCAGCCACAGGTCGCCGCGCCCCGCGACCCGGATGCCGGCCAGCTCCGACCACGGCACGGTGCGGGCGCCGACGAGCGACCGCACGGTGATCCCGTCCTCGGCCACGTCCACCCCGACCCGGAACACCCAGGCGGCCAGCGCCGCCGGGACGACCAGCAGCAGGAGCAGCCACGGGGTCGCGGTCGCCAGGGGGAGCACGCAGAAGGCGAGGACGACGACGGGGAGCAGCGCGGTCCGGCTCATCCGCAAGCGAGCAACAGCCACGTCCGCAGATCCTCCCAGATGCTGGGACGGCGCCCCCCGGCCCCACCCGTACCCCAGCCGGGCGGCCTACCATCACTCGCCGTGACCACCGTGGAGGACCGGCCCACCGGAACCAGCACCGCCAGCGACGTCGACATGAAGCCCCGCAGTCGCGAGGTCACCGATGGCGACGCCAAGGCACCGGCCCGGGCGATGCTCCGGGCCGTGGGCATGGGCGACGACGACTGGGTGAAGCCGCAGATCGGCGTGGCCTCGTCCTGGAACGAGATCACCCCCTGCAACCTCTCGCTGGACCGGCTGGCGAAGCGGGCCAAGGAGGGCGTCTTCGCCGCCGGCGGCTACCCGCTGGAGTTCGGCACGATCTCGGTCTCCGACGGCATCTCCATGGGCCACGAGGGCATGCGCGCCTCGCTGGTGTCCCGGGAGGTCATCGCCGACTCGGTCGAGACCGTCATGTTCGCCGAGCGGCTGGACGGCTCGGTGCTGCTGGCCGGCTGCGACAAGTCGCTGCCCGGGATGCTGATGGCCGCCGCGCGGCTGGACCTGGCCAGCGTCTTCGTCTACTCCGGGTCGACCCTGCCGGGGAAGCTCGGTGACCGGGACCTGACGCTCATCGACGTCTTCGAGAGCGTAGGCGCCTGCACCGCCGGGAAGATCACCCGCGACGAGCTGACCGCCATCGAGAAGGCGGCCTGCCCCGGGATGGGCTCCTGCGGCGGCATGTACACCGCCAACACCATGGCCAGCGTCGCCGAGGCGCTCGGGATGGCCCTCCCCGGCAGCGCCGCCCCGCCGGCACCCGACGCCCGCCGCGACGCGATCGCGATCGCCTCCGGCGAGGCCGTGGTCAACCTGCTCCGCCTCGGCATCACCGCCCGGCAGATCATGACCAGGGAGGCGTTCGAGAACGCGATCACCGTGGCCATGGCGCTGGGCGGCTCCACCAACGCCGTCCTGCACCTGATGGCGATCGCGCACGAGGCGGAGGTCGAGCTGGACCTCGACGACTTCAACCGGATCGGCGACAAGACCCCGCACCTGGCCGACGTCAAGCCGTTCGGCCGCTACGTGATGACCGACGTCGACCGGATCGGCGGCGTCCCGGTGGTCATGCGGGCGCTGCTGGACGCCGGGCTGCTGCACGGCGACGTCCTCACCGTCACCGGGAAGACGCTGGCCGAGAACCTGGCCGAGATCACCCCGCCGGACCCCGACGGCGCGATCATCCACGCGATGAACGACCCGATCCACAAGACCGGCGGCCTGACCATCCTGCGCGGCTCGCTGGCGCCCGAGGGCGCCGTGGTGAAGTCCGCCGGGTTCGACGCCGACGTCTTCGAGGGCACCGCCCGGGTCTTCGACGGGGAGCAGGGCGCGATGGACGCCGTCACCGAGGGCACGCTGAACGCCGGCGACGTCGTGGTCATCCGTTACGAGGGTCCCAAGGGCGGCCCCGGCATGCGCGAGATGCTCGCCGTCACCGGGGCGATCAAGGGCGCCGGCCTCGGCAAGGACGTCCTGCTGCTCACCGACGGTCGGTTCTCCGGCGGGACCACCGGGCTGTGCGTCGGGCACATCGCGCCCGAGGCCGCCGACGGCGGCCCGATCGCGTTCGTCCGCGACGGTGACCCGATCCGGCTGGATCTCGCCGCCCGCACCCTCG
>JAOPVN010000243.1 GCA_025966175.1 Modestobacter sp.
GGCCCGGGCGCTGCGCCCGCGGCGGGCGGTCGTCGTCCACCCGTCGTTCACCGAGCCGGAGGCCGCGCTGCGCGCCGCCGGGCACCCGGTCGAGCGGCTCCTGCTGGCGGGCCCGGCGTATCGGCTGGACGTCACCGCCGTCCCGGACGAGGCCGACCTGGTCGTGATCGGCAACCCGACCAACCCGACATCGGTCCTGCACCTGGCCGACGGCCTCGCCGTCCTCGCCCGGCCCGGCCGGGTGCTCGTCGTCGACGAGGCCTTCGCCGACACGGTGCCCGGGGAGCCGGAGACCCTGGCCGGGCGCACGGACCTGCCCGGCCTGCTGGTGGTCCGCAGCCTGACCAAGACGTGGGGCCTGGCCGGGGTGCGGGTCGGCTACGCCCTGGGCCCGGCCGACCTGGTCGCCGCGCTCGGCGCGCAGCAGCCGCACTGGCCGGTCTCCACCCCCGCGCTGGCCGCCCTGCGCGCCTGCAGCAGCGCGGATGCCCGCGCCGAGGCCGACGACGCGGCGCGTCAGCTGGCGGGCCACCGGGCCGCACTGCTGGACGCCCTGCCGCCCGCCGTGCAGGTGGTCGGGACGCCGCGCTCGTCGTTCGTCCTGCTGCGCGTCCCGGGCGGTGCGCAGGTGCGGGAACGGCTGCGCGAGTGCGGCTGGGCCGTGCGCCGCGGCGACACCTTTCCCGGCCTGAGCGGTGACCACCTGCGGGTCGCCGTCCGGGATCCACGGACCTCCCGTGCGTTCGCATCCGTGCTGGCTGAGATCCTTGCGGAGTTCGACACCCCCGAGGAGATCCGCTGACCACCGACCCGCTCCCCTTCGCCGGCACCGAGAAGTGAGCTCTCCGTCCGATCCCGGCACCGTCTACCCGGTCGGCCTGCGGCTGGCCGGGCGACGCGTGGTCGTCGTCGGCGGTGGCCAGGTGGCGCACCGCCGGGTGGCCGGGCTGCTGGAGGCCCGCGCACAGGTCACCGTGGTCAGCCCCGAGCTCACCCCTGCGCTGGAGGCGCTGGTCGCCCCCCGGTCGGTGACCTGGCACCCCCGGCGCTACGTCGACGGTGACCTGGCCGGCGCCTGGTACGCCGTCGCCGCCACCGACGACCCCGCCGTGAACGCCGCCGTCGCCGCCGAGGCCGAGCGCGACCGGGTGTTCTGCGCCCGCGCCGACGACCGGTCGGCCTCCAGCGCGTGGACCCCCGCGGTCGGCCGGCAGGGCGACCTGGTCATCGGCGTGCACGGCGGCGGGGACCCGCGGCGCGCCGTCGGGGTGCGCGACGCCGTGCTCGCCGGCCTGACCGACGGCTCGATCGCCGACCGGGCCTCCCGGGCGCCGTCGGTCGCCGCCGGCAGCGTGGTGCTGGTCGGCGGCGGACCCGGGGACCCGGGGCTGATCACCGTCCGCGGCCGGCAGGCGGTCGCCGGAGCCGACGTGGTCGTCGCCGACCACCTGGCCCCGCAGGGACTGCTGGCCTCCTTGCCGCCGGAGGTCGAGGTCATCGACGCCGCCAAGCTGCCCCGTGGCCGCTCGATGGCGCAGGAACAGATCAACGCACTGCTGATCGACCGGGCGAAGCGGGGCAAGCGGGTGGTGCGGCTCAAGGGCGGCGACCCGTTCGTCTTCGGCCGCGGCTACGAGGAGCTCGAGGCGTGCACCGCCGCCGGGGTGCCGGTCGAGGTCGTGCCGGGCATCACCAGCGCCATCGCGGTGCCGGGCCTGGCCGGGATCCCGGTGACCCACCGCGGGCTGACCCACGAGTTCGTCGTCGTCTCCGGGCACATCCCACCGGGGCACCCGGCGTCGCTGGTCGACTGGGCGGCGCTGGGGCGGCTGCGCGGCACCGTCGTCGTCCTGATGGGCGTGGACACCGCGCCGGCGATCAGCGCCGCGCTGATCGAGCACGGGCGTGACCCGCAGACCCCGGTCGCGGTCGTCACCGACGGGGCGACCCCGGCGCAGCGGTCGATGCGCACCACGCTGGCCGGGCTGGCGCAGACGATCCTCGACGAGGACGTGCGCCCGCCGGCGGTCTGGGTGGTCGGTGACGTCGTCTCCCTGGGTGCGTAGTCCAGGCCCGCCTGGGTAGCCCCGACCCGGGGTGAGCAGAGCCCGCTGAGCCGGGTGCCGGCGGTGCCGGGCCCCGCAGCAGAGGGGCTGCCCCATGCCGGGTCCGTGGCTGGTCCGTTCCGGCGGTACCGACGTCGTGGAGGAGAGCCGGGCGACCGGGCCCCCGGACGCGGAGCCCCGTGCCGTCCTGCTCGGCCTGGACGCCGAGGAGCAGGGGCCGGGCGGGCTGGGCGAGCTCGAGCGGCTCGCCGAGACCGACGGCGTGGCGGTCGTCGGGCGGGTGATGCAGTCCCGGCGGCACCCCGACCCGGCCACCTACCTGGGTTCGGGCAAGGTCACCGAGCTCGCCCAGCTGGTGCAGGACGAGTCGGCCGCGCTGGTCATCGCCGATGGCGAGCTGAGCCCCGGGCAGGTGCGCAACCTCGAGGACCGGGTCGGCGCCCGGGTCGTCGACCGGACGGCGCTGATCCTGGACATCTTCGCCCAGCACGCGCGCAGCAGTGAGGGCAAGGCGCAGGTCGAGCTGGCCCAGCTGGCCTACCAGCTGCCGCGGCTGACCGGCCAGGGCACCTCGATGTCCCGGGTCGGCGGTGGCCGGATGGCCGGCGGGGCGGGGACCGGCGTCCGTGGCCCCGGCGAGCAGCGGCTGGAGACCCAGCGCCGGCACCTCCGCCAGCGGATGGCCACGCTGCGCCGCCAGGTGACGCAGACCGGACGGCGTCGGGAGCGGACCCGGTCCCGCCGCCGGCGCAACCAGGTGCCGTCGGTGGCGCTGACCGGGTACACCAACGCCGGGAAGTCGGCGCTGCTCAACCGGCTGACCGGTGCCGACGTGCTGGTGCAGGACGCGCTGTTCGCCACCCTGGACCCGACCGTGCGCCGGGTCCGGGCCCCGGACGGCGTCGAGTACACCGTCGCGGACACGGTCGGCTTCGTGCGCCACCTGCCGCACCAGCTGGTCGACGCCTTCCGCTCCACCCTCGAGGAGGTGGTGGAGGCCGACCTGGTGCTGCACGTCGTCGACGCCTCGGCCCCGGACGCGATGGCCCAGGTGACCACGGTGCGTGGCGTGCTCTACGAGATCGGTGCCCGGGACCACACCGAGCTGCTGGCGCTGAACAAGATCGACGTCGCACCGCCGGAGTGGGTCGCCGCGCTGCGCAGCGCCTATCCCGACGCCGTGCCCGTCTCGGCACTGACCGGCGAGGGCATCGAGGACCTCCGCGCAGCGATCGCCGCCGCGCTGCCCTGACGAGGAGCGCTACATCCGGGCGGCGGTGTCCTCGAGCAGGATCTCGCGCTCGGCGGGCGGACGCCGGGGGCAGGAGGTGCACAGCGGCTCGTGCGGCACCCGGTACAGCAGGCAGCACGACGCGCGCCGGGTGAACCGCACGGTGCCACCGGACGGGCGCGCGACGTCGACGTACCGGGGGCTCGGCAGCGGAGCGCCCACCGCCGCCGCGAGCGGCCCGGCCAGCGCGGTAGCCGCGGTCAC
>JAOPVN010000248.1 GCA_025966175.1 Modestobacter sp.
GGACGGCGCGCAGCCTGCCGCCGCGGCCGTCGGTGCCGGTGCTCGCCGGGATCCTGCTGGAGGTCGAGGGCAACCAGCTGTCGGTCTCCGGCTTCGACTACGAGGTGTCGGCCCGCTCCGAGGTCGATGTCCAGGCAACCGAGAGCGGCCGGACGCTGGTCCCCGGGCGACTGCTCGCCGAGATCACCCGCGCGCTGCCGCCGCACCCGGTGGACGTCGTCGCCGAGGGGGCCCGGCTGTCGATCAGCTGCGGCAACGCGAAGTTCAGCCTGCCGACGCTGCCGGTCGAGGACTACCCGTCGCTGCCGACGCTCCCGTCCACCGCCGGCATGGTCGACAGCGACGCGTTCGCCGAAGCCGTCAGCCAGGTCGCCGTGGCCGCGGGGCGGGACGACACCCTGCCGATGCTCACCGGCGTGCGGCTCGAGATCGAGGACGACCTGGTCACCCTCGCCGCCACCGACCGGTACCGGCTGGCCGTCCGCGAGTTCGCCTGGCGCCCGGAGACCCCGGGGCTGTCCGCCGCCGTCCTGGTCCCCGCGCGCACCCTGGCCGATGCCGCGAAGACCCTGACCAGCGGCCCCGAGGTGACCCTCTCGCTGTCCTCCGGGGGCTCCGGCGAGGGCATCCTGGGCCTGTCGGGCAAGGACCGGCAGACCACCACCCGGCTGCTGGACGCCGAGTTCGTGAAGTACCGGGCGATCATGCCCAGCGAGTCCTCCTCGTTCGCCACGCTGCCGGTCGGGCTGTTCACCGACGCCGCCAAGCGCGTGGCCCTGGTGGCCGAGCGCGGCACCCCGCTGCGCTGCGAGTTCACCCCGGGCCAGGTCACCCTGCGGGCGGGTGGCACCGACGACGAGGGCCAGGCCGAGGAGCGGTGCGACGTCGAGTTCGACGGCGACCCGCTCACCATCGGCTTCAACCCGACGTTCCTGCTCGACGGGCTGGCCGCGGTGCACACCGAGCGGGCCCGGATGGACTTCACGACCGCGCTGAAGCCGGCCGTGCTCTCCGGGGTGAACGAGCCCCCGGCCGAGGAGGGCGACAGCGGCAAGCCGGCCGTGCGCGCCGGCAGCTACCGGTACCTGATCATGCCGGTGCGGCTGCCCGGCTGAAAAAGGACCCCGCTGCCCCCCGCCACTCGCAGGCTCGCGGCGGAACCCCTGCAGCGGGGCCGCTCCAGCACCTCACCGGGCTCGCGGCGGTACCCAGCAGGAGGGCCGGGAGTGCGGCGCCAAGACGGGGCGAGCACGATGGTGGGTGCGCGTGACCCGGTCGACCCGGGTCACCGGGTGCCCCGCAGCGCAGCGCGCGCCCACCGACACGTGCCGCGGCACGACCGCGGCACACGAGCGAGAACATCGAGAGCTGAGGAGCGGACGTGCAGCTGGGGCTGGTCGGTCTGGGCAAGATGGGCGGCAACATGGCCGAGCGCGTGCGGCGCGCCGGTCACGAGGTGATCGGGTACGACCGGGCACCGGGCAAGCGGGACGCCGACACCCTGCAGGGCCTGGTCGACGCCCTCCAGGCGCCCCGGGTCGTCTGGGTGATGGTCCCCGCCGGTGAGCCGACCCGCGCCACCGTCCGGGAGCTGGGCGAGCTGCTGTCCCCCGGCGACGTGGTCGTCGACGGCGGCAACTCCAAGTTCACCGACGACCAGGTGCACGCCGAGGAGCTGGCGCAGAAGGGCATCGGTTACGTCGATGCGGGCGTCTCCGGCGGGGTCTGGGGTCTGGAGAACGGCTACGCGCTGATGGTCGGCGGCTCCAAGGAGGACGTCGCCAAGGTCCAGCCGATCTTCGACGCGCTGAAGCCGCCGGCCCCGCGGGACGAGGCGGGAGACGCGATTCCGGGCGCGGGCTTCGTGCACGCCGGACCCGTGGGCGCCGGCCACTTCTCCAAGATGGTCCACAACGGCATCGAGTACGCGATGATGCAGGCCTACGGCGAGGGCTACGAGCTGCTGGCCGCCGCCCCCCTCGTCGAGGACGTCCCCGGCGTCATCGCCTCCTGGACGCAGGGCACCGTGATCCGCTCCTGGCTGCTGGACCTGCTGGTCCGTGCGCTGCAGGAGGACCCGGCGCTGGAGAAGATCACCGGGTACGCGGAGGACTCCGGTGAGGGCCGGTGGACGGTTGAGCAGGCGATCGAGCTCGCCGTCCCGATGCCGGCCATCGCCGCCTCGCTGTTCGCGCGGTTCGCCTCCCGCCAGGAGGACTCCCCGACGATGAAGGCCGTCGCCGCGCTGCGCAACCAGTTCGGCGGACACGCGGTCCACAGCATCGACACCCGGGGCAACAACACGGCGCCCGAGAACCCGGCGTGAGAAAGGACCACCGTTCCCCCCACGCCTCGCAAGCTCGGCGCGGGACCCTGAACGGTGGCCGTTCCAGCACCTCACCGGCTCGGCGCGGGACCCTGAACGGTGGCCGTTCCAGCACCTCACCGGCTCGGCGCGGGACCCTGAACGGTGGCCGTTCCAGCACGTCACCGAACACCTGAGCCGTGTACCTCCGGCACCTGCAGGTCGGCCAGTTCCGCAGCTGGGAGTCCGCCGACCTGGCGCTGACGCCGGGTCCCACCGTGCTCGTGGGCCGCAACGGCCAGGGCAAGACCAACCTGGTCGAGGCCGTCGGCTACCTCGCCACGCTCGGCAGCCACCGGGTGTCCGCGGACGCACCGTTGGTGCGCCACGGCGCCGCCCAGGCCGTGGTGCGGGCGGCGCTGCGCAAGGACGAGCGCGAGCTGCTGGTCGAGGTGGAGATCAACCCGGGCCGGGCCAACCGGGTGCGGGTCAACCGGGCCCCGTTGCAGCGCCCGCGGGAGCTGCTCGGCCTGGTCAAGACCGTGCTGTTCGCCCCAGAGGACCTCGCCCTGGTCCGCGGCGACCCCGCCGAGCGTCGGCGCTTCCTCGACGACCTGCTGGTCAGTCGCACCCCGCGGCTGGCCGGGGTGCGCAGCGACTACGACCGGGTGCTCAAGCAGCGCAACGCCCTGCTGAAGACGGCGAAGATGGCCCGCGGCAACGCCCTGGCCACCCTCGACGTCTGGGACGGGCACCTCACCGAGCTCGGGGGCCAGCTGCTGGCCGCCCGGCTGCGACTGGTCGCCGATCTCGCGCCCTACGTCGTCGACGCCTACGCGGGGGTCGCCGGGCCCGGCGCCGACCGGGCGGCGCTGGGCTACAGCAGCACCGTGCCGCTGGCCGGCGACGGGTCGCCGGCGGACCCGGCTCGCCCGCTGCCCGGGGCCGACGAGCTCGCCGCGGCGCTGCGCGACCGGGTCGCCGAGCGGCGGAAGGACGAGGTCGACCGCGGGATCACGCTGGTCGGCCCGCACCGGGACGACCTGGTGCTGCACCTGGGCCCGGCGCCGGCGAAGGGGTACGCCAGCCACGGGGAGTCCTGGTCCTTCGCGCTGGCGGTGAAGCTGGCGTGCTTCGCGCTGCTGCGCGCCGAGGGCGACGACCCGATCCTGGTGCTGGACGACGTCTTCGCCGAGCTGGACGCCGGCCGCCGCGCGGCGCTCGCCGAGGTGGCCGGCAGCGCGGAACAGACGCTGATCACCGCGGCCGTCGCCGAGGACGTGCCGGCCGTGCTGCGGGGCACTCGGGTGGAGGTCGCGGGTGGCACGCTGACGGTCCTGCCCGGCGAGGGGTCCGGCGAGGGGTCCGGCGAGGTCTCCGGCGAGGTGGCGGAGGTGGACGGTGGCTGACGAGCGCCCGGCCCGGCCGTCGGACATCGCCCGGGCGGCCCTCGAGGCCGCCCGCGCGGCGTCGGCGGCCCGCCCCCAG
>JAOPVN010000264.1 GCA_025966175.1 Modestobacter sp.
GACCGCCGTGCGCTCCCAGTCCGGGGCGCCGGGCGGCGCGACCTCGTCCGGCCAGCCCGGCGGCAGTGCGACGTCCACCCGGTCAGTGTGAGCCCGCGCGGCCGCCGACTCGACCCCGGATCGCACAGGCGTTCGATCCGTGATCTGTCGGTGTCGCCCCGTACGGTGCCCCGCGTGACCGAGCTCACCGACCTCCTCGAGACCCGGACCGCCTACGACACGGTCGCCGTCAGCTACGCCGGCCTGCTGCGCGACGAGCTGGCGAGGCGCCCGATGGACCGGGCCGTGCTCGGCGTCTTCGCCGAGCAGGTGCTGGCCGGCGGTGGTGGGCCGGTCGCCGACCTGGGCTGTGGCCCCGGCCGGATCACCACGCACCTGGCCGCCCTGGGGCTGGACGCGTTCGGCGTCGACCTCTCCCCCGGGATGGTCGAGGTCGCCCGCCGCGACCATCCGCACCTGCGCTTCGTCGTGGGCGCGATCCACGCACTCGACCTGCCCGACGGCGGGCTGGCCGGCGCGCTCGCCTGGTACTCGGTGATCCACACGCCGCCCGAGCGGCTGCCCGCGGTGTTCGCCGAGTTCGCCCGGGTGCTGCGGCCCGGCGCTCCCCTGCTGATGGCCTTCCAGGTCGGCGCCGAGGTCGTCCACCTCCAGCAGGGCTACGGCCACCAGATGTCCCTGCACGCCTGGCGCCGGGACCCCGACGCGGTCGCCGAACTGCTCGGCACCGCCGGGTTCGAGGTGCGGGCCCGCGTCCTGCGCGAGCCCGAGCCGCCGATGGAGAAGGCCCGCCAGGCCTACCTGCTGGCGACCAGGAAGTAGCCGCTCAGGCCCGGACGAGCGACTCCAGCATCGCCCGCTGCTCGGGCGACAGCGGAACGGCGAGCAGCCGGGCCTCGTCCGTGCGGGCCACCACGGTCGTCCCCGTCGCGGCCAGCTGGTCGTGCTGGTGCAGCGCGACGGCGAAGGCGACGGAGCTGCGGCCGATGCTGGCGATGTCCACCTCGGCGTCGAGGAATCCGGTGAACAGCTCCCGCCGGAAGTCGAACTCGGTGCGGACCACCGCCATGTCCCCGGCCGTCAACAGGCCCTGGCCGCACTCGTCGAGCAGACGCGCCCAGGCGAGCGCCGCGACCTCGAGGGCCAGGTAGTAGGGCACGTGCGCCGACGTGGTGGCGGAACCGTCCCGCTCCGGGCGGTGCGTCACCGGAAGTCGGTAGCTCGGCACAGGCGGAAGCTACAGGAGGCCGCGCGGGCGGCTCCGCCGAGTGGCTAGTCCGCCGACCGGACCAGCAGCGCGACGCACTCCACGTGCGCGGTCATCGGGAAACAGTCGAAGGCGCGCAGCGCCTCGAGCCGGTAGCCGGCCTCGGCGAACGCGGCGACGTCCCGGGCCAGCGACGCCGGGTCGCAGGCCACGTAGACCACTGCCCGCGGAGCCGCGGCGGCGAGAACCCGGCTCACGTCGGGCCCGGCGCCGGCCCGCGGCGGGTCCAGCACGACGACGTCGGGCCGGCCCAGGTCCGCCAGCAGCTCGGTCAACCCGGGGGCGTCGACGTCGCCCTGCCACACCTCCGCCTGCGGGAGGTCGGCGAGATTGGCGTCCGCGGCCGCGCAGGCCGCGGGGTCGGACTCGACGCAGACCACCCTGCCGTCGGCGCCGACCCCCGGGGCCAGCGCTCCTCCGAACAGGCCGGCCCCGGCGTACAGGTCCAGCACCGTCTCCCCCGGCCGCACCGCGGCGAACGTCGAGACCGCGGCGACCAGGGCGTCGGCCGCGGCCGGGTGCACCTGCCAGAACCCGGTGCCCTCGACCTCCCAGTCCCGCCCGCCCGCCGAGCGCTGGGCCCGCCCCGCCGGCTCCTCCGGGACGTCGGCCCCCGGCCGCAGCACCCGGGTCGAGGTGGGCTGGCCGCGCCGGTCGAGCCGGGTCGTCGTCACCACCCCGGCGGAGTCGATGGCGACGTCCACCGCGCCCGCGCCGGGCCAGCGTTGCCCCAGCACGGCCCGCGCTGCGGGCTCCACGGTGATCGGGCAGTCGTCGAGCACGACGATGTCGTGCGAGCGGTGCCGGCGCAGCCCCGGCTGCCCCGTCCGGTCGACGGCGAAGCGGGCCCGCGACCGCCAGCGCAGCGGCCCCCCGGGGAGCGCCTCGACGACGACGGGGACGTCGAGCCCGGCCAGCCGGGACAGCTGCTCCCGGACGACGTGGGCCTTCAGCGCGAGCTGGCCCTCGTGGCTGACGTGCTGCCAGTCGCAGCCGCCGCACTTCCCCGGGCCGCTGTAGGGGCAGGGCCGCTCGACCCGGTCCGGGGCCGCCTCGAGGACCTCGACGGCGTCCGCCCGGCAGAACCCCGCGTGCCGGTCCTCGGTCACCTCGACCACGACCCGCTCACCGGGCAGCGCGTGCCGGACGAAGACGACCCGGCCCTCGTGCCGGGCCACGCAGTGCCCGCCGTGGGCCACCGGCCCGACGGTCACCTCGAAGCGCTGCCCCGCC
The DNA here is from genome assembly GCA_025966175.1 of Modestobacter sp. Lineage (GTDB taxonomy): Bacteria > Actinomycetota > Actinomycetes > Mycobacteriales > Geodermatophilaceae > Modestobacter. The sequence goes on from JAOPVN010000264.1 coordinate 2,501, forward strand.
CAGCCCAGCCCCTTCGGCCGCCCTTCAGGGCCCCGCGCCTGGCCCCGCTGCAGGGGCCCGCCGCGAGCCCGTCCGGCCCCGTCCAGAGGCTCGGCCCGAGCTTGCGAGGGGTGAGGGGGACGGGGTCCTTCAGCCATAGGGGGTCTGCTCGACCTCGTCGGTCAGCCCGCGGCGCAGGTCGCCGGGGGCGGGACCGGAACCGTTCAGCTGGTTGTCGCGGTCCAGCGAGCTCTCCAGCTGCCACGGCACGCTGGTGATCATGACGCCGGGCTGGAACTGCAGCCGGGTCCGCAGCCGCAGCGCGCTCTGGTTGTGCAGCAGGTTCTCCCACCAGTGCCCGACCACGTACTGGGGCACGAAGACGACGACCAGCTCGCGGGGGCTCGACCGGCGGATGTCCCGGACGAAGTCCAGCACCGGCCGGGTGATCTCCCGGTAGGGCGAGTCCACGACCGTGAGCGGCACCGGGATGTCGTAGCGCTCCCAGTCCGCCTGCAGCGCCCGGGTGTCGACGTCGTCCACGTTGACGGTGAGCGCGGTGAGCACGTCGGGGCGGGTGGCCCGGGCGAACGCCAGCGCCCGCAACGTCGGCTTGTGCACCTTGGAGACCAGCACGACCGCGTGCACCTTGCTCGGCTTCATCCGCACGTCGCTGTCGGGCACCAGCTGCCGGGCGACGTTGGAGTAGTGCCGGTTGATCGACCGCATGAGCAGGAAGATCAGCGGCATCGCGGCGATCACGATCCAGGCGCCGCCGACGAACTTGGTCACCACCACGATCACCAGGACGACGGTGGTCAGCGACCCGCCGATCGCGTTGATCACCCGGGAGCGCTGGATCCGCCGCCGGTCCACGGGGTCCGGCCCGCCGCGCAGCTCGCGGTTCCAGTGCCGCACCATGCCCCACTGGCCGATCGAGAAGCTGGTGAAGACCCCGACGATGTACATCTGGATCAGCTTCGTGGAGTCGGCGTCGAAGACGACCAGCAGCAGGACGGCGAACCCGGCCAGCAGCAGGATGCCGTTGCTGTAGACCAGCTTGTCGCCGCGGGTGTGCAGCTGGCGCGGCATGAACCGGTCCTGCGCGAGCACCGAGCCCAGCAGCGGGAAGCCGTTGAACGCGGTGTTGGCGGCCAGGATCAGCACCAGCGCCGTCGCCGCCTGGATGTAGTAGAA
>JAOPVN010000268.1 GCA_025966175.1 Modestobacter sp.
GCCAGGGCGTCGTCGCCACTGCCGGCGGCGCGGACGACCCGCACGCCGGCCGGCGCCTCGACGTCCCGGGCCTGGCCCTCGACGACCGCGACCACCGCGGTGACCGGGACGGGCGCACCGTCGGGACCGGCCAGCTCGCGCCCGGGGAGCCGGGCCAGCCGATCCAGCAGCCGGGCTGTGGCCCCCGCGCGGTCGCGCCACCAGCCGTCGGGCCGGGAGCCGACGGTGTTGGCGACGTCAACCAGCAGGACGGTCACGGATCAGCGGCGGCGGAACGCGCCGAGGGCGGCGGTGCCGAGGAAGAACAGCAGGCCGACCACTGCCAGCCAGAACAGTCCCTTCACGATCCAGCCGACCACCATGAGCGCGACCCAGATGCCGAGCAGCAGGAGCAGGAAGCGGAGCACGCTGCGACCGTAGGGCACTCGGGGCGCGGTCAGCTGCCCTCGGCGGCGCCCAGTCGCCAGTAGCCCATGAAGGCCACCACGGTGCGCGGGACGCCGAGGTCGCGGACCAGCCGGCGGCGGAGCTTCTTCACCATCCCGGCCTCGCCGGCCAGCCAGGCGTAGCAGCCGTCGACGCCGGCCTCCGGGACCTCCCAGAGGATGCCGCCGTCGAGGTCGACGTCCTCGGGGTCCTGGCCGGCCGCCGACGCGGCGACGCCGAGCTCGCACAGGGCGGCGTGCACCGCCGGACCGAGGGCCTCGCCGCGGGCGCGGTGGCCGCGGATCAGCCAGCGGACCTCGACGCCCGGCGGGACGGCGAAACCAGAACGCCGACGGCCGCTTCGGTCACCGGAAACGGGCCACCGGGGTACGAGTCAGCGCGACCCGACGGGAGCGACGAGCGCCGGCTCCGTGGCGATCTCGACCAGCCGGCACAGCCCGTTGACCAGGCGCAGCTGCTCGGGCGTCTGCACCGGGGAGGTGAGCAACGCCGGGCTACCGACCAGGTAGGCGACGGTCTTGGCCCGGGACAACGCCACGTTCAGCCGGTGCCGGTCGAGCAGGAAGTCCAGTCGCCGCGGCACGTGCGCACCGCTGGACGCCGCCAACGAGAAGACCGCGACGGCGGCCTCCCGCCCCTGGAACTTGTCGACCGTGCCGACCTCCACCGCCCCGAGCCCCACTGCCGACAATGCGGCACGGACCTGGTTGACCTGGGCGTTGTACGGGGTCACGACCAGCACGTCGGCCGGCCCCATGACCTGGTCGACGCCACCCCCGCGCCAGCCGCGGCCCATCAGGTCGGTCACGAGTGCCGCGACCACGGCCGCCTCCTCCGGGGAGGCCGACCCGTTGCCCTGGTGCTCCACCGGCACCCAGCCGATCCCTGCCGGGGCCGCCCAGCGCGCCGGGGCGTCCAGCTCGTTGCCGGCGGTCACCGGGGCCGGCTGCAGCTGCCCGCCGTAGGACAGCTCGGAGACGACCCGGCACAGCGGCGGCGCCATCCGCCAGCTGCGGTCCAGGAACACGCCGCGATCGGCGGGGAGGACCTCGTCGTCACCCAGCACGTGCTGCAGCGCGGAGACGTCAGCCCCGTCAGGGTGGATGCCCTTGCCGGGCTGGCGCAGCTGCTGCGGATCACCCAACAGCACCAGGCTCGTCGCGGCGCGGCTGACGACGATCGTGTCGGCCAGCGACCGTTGACCGGCCTCGTCCACCACCAGCACGTCGAACCGCCCGGCCAGTTCCTCGCGGGCGAACAACCAGGCCGTGCCGGCCGCCAGGTCCACGTCGCCGGCGTCCAGCGCGTCGACGACCTGCGCGTTGGACCCGACACACTGCACGTCGACGTCGCTGCAGCGCTGCAGGTCGTCGGCCTTCTGCACGGCCCGCACGGGCACTCCTGCCTCGCGCGCGGCGACCATGACCGCGTCCAGCAGGTTGCCGATCACCTTGTGGCTGGAGCCGGTGAGCCCGACGCGCTTCCCGGCCCGCACCAGGTCGACGACCGCCCGCGCGCCGGTGTACGTCTTGCCGGCCCCGGGCGGGCCCTGCACGGCGAGGACCCCCCCGTCGAGCAGGCCGGCCAGCCGGCGGACCGTGTCGGCCGCTCCCTCCCCCGGTTCGCGCAGGGCAGTGCCGTCGGGCAGCCGGGGCGGCCGCCGCAGCAGCAGGTCACGGGCCGCCCGCAGCGGGCCGGGACCGTCGATGCCGGAGCCGGCCACCTGTTCCCCGAGGTCGTGCAGCACGGCGCGGAAGGCCTTGTCGGTGGGCGGCGACGACGGCAGCAGCCCGGTCGGGTGGTCGTGCGGCGAGGTGGCGCTGCGGGCGAGCACCACCCAGCCGGCGGCGGGGTCGACCTGGACGACGGAACTGGTGATCCGGGTGCCGTCGGGGGCGGGCAGCAGGTGCTCGCAGCGGCTCCCCGCCGACACCTTGGTCTCCTGCGGCGGGAAGCGGTACCGCCAGTGCTGGGACCGCTTCTCCGCCCCCACCAGCTCGGGCGCCTCCAGCGGGCCCAGTGCGGCGGTCTCCCGCTCCAGCTCGTCGGCGGGCAGGTCGCGCAGCCGGAAGTGCTCCCACCACACCGACCGCGCCTCGCGGGCGTGCCAGCCCAGCTGCTGGGCCAGCAGCCAGGTCGCCTCCTGCTCCGGGGTGCGGTCGGTGTCGGGGAGGCCGGCGACGAGCCGCTGCTCCAGGCCC
>JAOPVN010000273.1 GCA_025966175.1 Modestobacter sp.
CGCGCCGCGCCACTCGGCGCCGGCGTCCAGGAACACCTGGTCCAGGCCCTCGGCCTCGGCCTGCTGCTTCACCGCGACCGAGCCCGGGACGACGAGCATCCGGGTGGTGGCGTCGACGTGCTTGCCCCTCAGCAGGGCGGCGGCGACCCGCAGGTCCTCGATCCGACCGTTGGTGCACGAGCCGAGGAAGACGGTGTCGACCTCGATCTCGCGCAGCGGGGTGCCGGCGGTGAGCCCCATGTACGCCAGCGCGGACTCGGCGGCCTGCCGCTCGTTCTCATCGGCGATCTGGGCCGGGTCGGGCACGCTGGCGCCGATCGGCAGCCCCTGGCCGGGGTTGGTGCCCCAGGTGACGTAGGGGGTCAGCGACGAGGCGTCGATGTGCACCTCGCGGTCGAAGACGGCGTCGTCGTCGGTGCGCAGCGTCGACCAGTGCGCGACGGCAGCGTCCCAGTCGGCTCCCTGGGGGGCGTGCGGCCGGCCCTGCAGGAAGTCGAAGGTCGTCTGGTCGGGGGCGATGAGCCCGGCGCGGGCACCGGCCTCGATCGACATGTTGCAGATCGTCATCCGGGCCTCCATCGACAGCTTCTCGATGGCGCTGCCGCGGTACTCGATGACGTGGCCCTGGCCGCCGCCCGTGCCGATCTGGGCGATGACGGCCAGGATGACGTCCTTGGCCGAGACGCCCGGGGGCAGCTCGCCGTCGACGGTGACCGCCATCTGCTTGGCCGGGTACTGCGGCAGCGTCTGGGTGGCCAGCACGTGCTCGACCTCGCTGGTGCCGATGCCGAAGGCCAGGGCACCGAAGGCGCCGTGCGTGGAGGTGTGGCTGTCGCCGCAGACGATGGTCATGCCCGGCTGGGTCAGGCCCAGCTGCGGACCGATGACGTGCACGATGCCCTGGTCACGGTCACCCATCGGGGCCAGCCGGATGCCGAACTCGGCGGCGTTGCGGCGCAGCGCGTCGACCTGTGCCCGGCTCACCGGGTCGGCGATCGGGCTGAGGATGTCCAGCGTCGGGACATTGTGGTCCTCGGTGGCCATCGTCAGGTCCGGACGGCGCACGACGCGGCCGGCGGCGCGCAGCCCGTCGAAGGCCTGCGGGCTGGTCACCTCGTGCACGAGGTGGAGATCGATGTAGAGGAGGTCGGGCTCCCCGGCCGTCCGCCGGACGACGTGCTGCTCGTACACCTTCTGCGCCAGGGTCTGACCCACGGGACCTCCTCGTTGCCATCTCAGCCAGTGAGATGAGAGTATTGCTACGTGGGACAGCCTAACCCTGTTGCGGTTCTGGACAAAGCGGTGGCCATCCTCCGCGCGGTGGCCGACGAACCGGCCAGCCTCGCGGAGCTGGTGGTCCGCACCGAGCTGCCCCGCGCGACCGCGCACCGGCTGGCGACGGCGCTGGAGGCACACCGCCTGCTGCGCCGGACCGCGGCCGGGGCCTGGGCTCCCGGACCGGCCCTGGCCGAGCTCGGCCGCGGCGGCACCGACCTGTCCGAGCTGGCCGACCGGCACCTCACCGGACTGCGCGACACGACCGGGGAGAGCGCCCAGTTCTACGTGCGCGACGGGGGCAGCCGGATCTGCATCGCCGCCGCGGAACGGTCCCACGGGCTGCGCGACACCGTGCCGGTCGGGGCCCGGCTGCCGCTGACCGCCGGCTCGGCGGCGCACGCCCTGCTGGCGTTCGCCCCGGCTGAGGAGGTCACCGCCCTGCTCCCCGCGGCAAGCTTCACCGCCCGCACGCTGCTCGACGTCCGGCGGCGCGGCTGGGCACACAGCGTCGCCGAACGGGAACCGGGCGTCGCGTCCCTGTCCGCCCCCGTGCGGGACGGGGCCGGGGGCGTGCTGGGCGCGGTCTCGATCTCCGGCCCGGTGGAGCGGCTGGGACGCCGGCCGAGCCCCGAGGTGGTCAGCGCGGTGCTCGAGGCCGCCGTCGCCATCTCCCGCGCCGCGCGCTGAGAAAGGACCCCGTCCTCCTCACCCCTCGCAGGCTCGGGGCGAGCCTCTGGACGGGGCCAGCGGGGCGGGCCCCTGGAAGGGGGCCGACCGTTCGGCTCACCACGAGGCCACACTGCACCCATGACCGCCACGGAGACGTACGCCGGCAGGGCACGGGTCGCCGAGGCGGGTGAGGGCATCGGGCTCGACGAGCTCGCGCTGGCCACCCGCAACCACGGCCTGCCCCTCGAGGCGCTGCGCTGGGACGTGACCCCGCCGGGGCTGCACTACGTGCTCACCCACTTCGACATCCCCGCGGTCGACCCGGCGGCCTGGGCGCTGGAGATCACCGGCGCGGTCGATCGGCCCCTGCGGCTCACCCTCGCCGACCTGCAGGCCCGGGGCCGCGGCTCCGCCCGGGTGCTGCTGGAGTGCGCCGGCAACGGCCGCGCCCGGCTCGAGCCCCGGCCGGTCAGCCAGCCCTGGCTGCTCGAGGCGGTGGGGATGGCGGAGTGGAGCGGCACGCCGCTGGCCCCCTTGCTGCAGGAGGCCGGCCTCTCCCCCGACGCCGTCGACGTGGTGTTCACCGGCGCCGACCACGGGGTGGAGCGCGGCGTGGAGCAGGACTACGCGCGCGGTCTGCCGGTAGCCGAGGCACTGCGCCCGGACGCACTGCTCGCCTGGGCGATGAACGGCGCTCCCCTGCCCCCGCAGCACGGCGCTCCGCTGCGCCTGGTCGTCCCCGGCTGGTACGGGATGG
>JAOPVN010000318.1 GCA_025966175.1 Modestobacter sp.
CCGCCGTGCCCGAGCTCATCGTGGTCAACAAGGTCGACGCCATGACCGACGACGACGTGCTCGCGCTGCGCCAGGCCCTGCCCGGTGCCGCCTGGGTCTCCGCCCGGACCGGGGAGGGCATCGAGGCGCTGCGGGACGTGATCGCCGCCCGGCTGCCGCACCCGCAGGTGGACGTCGACGTCCTGGTGCCCTACGACCGGGGTGACCTGGTGGCGCGGGTGCACCGGGACGGCGAGGTCATCGAGGAGCGCCACGAGGCCACCGGCACGCGGCTCACCGCGCGCGTCGACGCCGGGCTGGCGGCGCTGCTGGGCGGCTACGCCGCTCCTGTCGCGGGGGTCTGACCTCCTGCTCCCGGTGGTCCGCCGCGCCCGGCCGACCACCGGGAGGATCACGAACAGGTCACGGTGCCGGTACCGTGACGCGGTGGCCAGAAGTGCGGTGAAGCCGTCGGCGGACCCCGCCGGTGAACCGCCGTCCCCACCCCGGCCGGTGATCGGCATCGGCCGCCCGCCGTGGTGGCTGCTCACCCTCGCCGCCGCGGTCACCATCGGCGTCACCGTCGACCTGCTCAGCCGCGGCTGGCTGGAGCGGATGGACCTCCGGGTCTCCGAGATCGTCAGCGCCTGGGCGCTGCGCGACTCCGGCGCCTACTGGCTGGTGTGGCTCTTCACCCAGGCCGGTGGGCGGGGCTTCATCCTGATCGTGCTCGCCGGGCTCGTCGGCTGGCTCGCCGTTCGCCGGCGCACGCTCGTACCCCTCGTGCGGGTGCTGCTTGCCCTGGTGTTGCTGACCGCGGTCGTCTACGGCTTCAAGTACGGCACCGGACGGACGGCGCCCGCCTTCCCCGGCTCCTTCTTCCACCGCGACGGAGCCAGCTACCCCTCCGGACACGTGGCCAACGCCGTGCTGATGTGGGGCGTGGCCCGGTGGCAGGCCGTGGAGTTCGGCCTGCCGGCCGGGGTGCAGCGGGCCACCTGGCTGCTCAGCGTGCTGGGGCCGGTGATGACAGGAGTGGCCATGGTGGCGCTGGACTTCCACTGGGTCACCGATGCCGTCGTCGGCGTGGCCGTGGGGCTCCTGCTCTTGGGCGTGGTTCATGCACTCGATGCGCTGGTGCTGTCACGCTGGGCTCGTGCCAGAGCGGGCCGATCGCACGCCTGACCGCGCCGGCCGCCGGTCCCGGGTGGTGGGCGCGGCACTCTGCGCGCCCCTGGGCCTGGTGCTGAGCGTGCTGCTGGCTGCGCCGGCCGCCGCGGAGACCGCCGCCGACGCGCCCTACGGGGCGCCGAGCACCCGCTGCGCGATCACCGACCCGCGACTGCCCGAGCTGTCCGGGATGGCCAGCGCCGGGGACACGATGCTGGCGATGAACGACGGCGGCGACCGCGCCGAGGTCTACGTCCTCGACGGCACCTGCGCGGTCGCGGATGTGCGCTCGGCCGACATCGACCCCTACGACCCCGAGGACATGGCGATGGCCGCCGACGGGACCCTGTGGCTCGCCGACACCGGTGACAACGTGCAGGAGCGGGCGACCGTGGCGCTGATCGGGCTGCGCCCGGACGGCAGCAGCACGCTCACCCGACTGACCTACCCCGACGGCCCGCACGACGCGGAGGCGCTGCTGCTCGCCCCGGATGGCACGCCCTACGTGGTCACCAAGGAGGTGCTCGGCGCCAGCTCGGTGTACCGGCCCGACGCGCCGCTCGCCGACGGGGCGACCGTGCCGATGAGCCGCGTGCTCGGGCTCGGCTTCACCCTCACCGGCACCCCGGGTGGCCCGGTCGGGCGCGCCGGGCAGCTGCTGGTCACCGGGGGAGCCGTCTCCGCCGACGGGCAGCGGATCGCCCTCCGCACGTACACCGATGCCTACGTCTGGCCGCTCGTCGGGTCCGACGTCGTCGGGGCGCTGTCCGGTCAACCGGTCCGCGTGCCGCTGCCGGACTCGCCGCAGGGTGAGGCGATCACCTTCGCGGCCAACAACCGCGACCTGCTCGTCTCGGGAGAAGGGCTGCCCGCCGAGGTCACGCTCATCCCCGCCGGTGGCGCGCTCTCGCCGGCCGCGTCCACCGGGCCCGCCGACGGTTCGGCCGCTTCGCTGGCAGTCACCCGGGGAGTTGCGCCGCTCGCCGCCGGGCTCATCGCCGCGGTGATCGCGACCGCGCTGGTGTGGATCGGCGGCAGGTTCCGCCGGCGTCGGGGCTGAGGGTCCGCCGGAGCTGAGGCTCCGACGGACCCGGACGGACGTCCTCGCCCGAGCGGGGGCTGGTCAGATCCGGCGCAGCACGGTGACGACCCGGCCCAGCACCGTCGCGTCGTCGCCGGGGATCGGCTCGTACGCGGCGTTGTGCGGCAGCAGCCACACGTGCCCGTCGCGGCGCTTGTAGGTCTTCACCGTCGCCTCGCCGTCGATCATCGCGGCCACGATCTCGCCGTTCTCCGCCGTCGGCTGCTGGCGCACCACGACCCAGTCGCCGTCGCAGATCGCCGCGTCGACCATGGAGTCGCCGGCCACCTTGAGCATGAAGAGGGTTCCCTCACCGACGAGCTCGCGGGGGAGCGGGAAGACGTCCTCGACGGCCTGGTCCGCGAGCACCGGCCCACCGGCGGCGATCCGGCCGACGAGCGGCACGTACGTGGGACGCGGCGCGGACGCCTCGTCGACGCCGCTGGCCGCGCCGGAGCCGGCCAGCGCCGCGGCGGACTGCTCTGCGTTCCCGCTCATCTCGCCGGGCAGGCGCACGTCGAGCGCGCGGGGACGGTTGGGGTCGCGCCGCAGCCAGCCCTTGCGCTGCAGCACCGACAGCTGGTGGGCCACCGATGACGCGGAGGAGAGGCCGACGGCCTCACCGATCTCCCGGACCGACGGGGGGTACCCGCGGCGCTCGATGGAGTCCCGGATGACCTCGAGCACCCGGCGCTGACGCTGGGTGAGACCGTCCCCGGCCTCGCCCCGGTCGGGGAACTCGCGGATCGCCGCACCGGCGCTGGGCGTGTCCGCGGTGGTCGTCCCGGCACGACTGCGCCGTGAGGAGCCCTTGCCGCCGCCTGCCGTGGGGCCGTCGACCACCATGTGTCCTCCTCGTCCGGCTGCCGGAGCAGCGGGTCCCGGCGGTGTCAGGAGTCCCGGCGGAGTCGGGACCGCGGACGCCGTCCTCGATCTCATGCGCACGGTAGCCCGGATCCGCCCTCATTTTCAAACAGGTGTTCGAAAGACACGCCGTGTCGGCGTGTTCCTGTCCGATCCATGCGGTAGACATCGCACAGACGTTCGAATCGAAC
>JAOPVN010000324.1 GCA_025966175.1 Modestobacter sp.
CCGTGGCGTTCCTGCTCTTCTGCGTCTGTGCCTCCGGCGTCTACCTGGTCAACGACTCGATCGACGTCGAGGAGGACCGCAGGCACCCGAAGAAGCGGTTCCGGCCGATCGCCGCCGGGCTGGTGCCACGCCCGCTGGCGGTGTCGATGGCGGTGGTGCTGTTCGCCGTCGCGATGGCGGCCGCGGTGACGCTCACCCGCCCGGCGCTGGCCGGCGTACTGGGGGCCTACGTGGTCATCCAGCTGGCCTACTGCCTGTTCCTGAAGAACCAACCGGTCATCGACCTGGCGGTGGTTGCCTCGGGCTTCCTGCTGCGGGGGATCGCCGGTGGTGTCGCCGCCGGGCTGCTGCTGTCCCAGTGGTTCCTGCTGGTGGCCGCCTTCGGCTCGCTGTTCATGGTGGCCGGAAAGCGGTACTCCGAGCTCCTGGTGGTGGGCGACGAGGCCGCCACCCGCAAGACCCTGCGCGAGTACTCGCCGAGCTACCTGCGGTTCGTGTGGAGCCTGTCCGCGGGCGTCGCCTGCACCGCCTACAGCCTGTGGGCGTTCGAGATGGCCGCGAGCCAGGACGGCGTCCCCTGGGCGACGATCTCGATCGCACCGTTCGTCCTGGCGATCCTGCGGTACGCGCGGGACGTCGACAAGGGCGCCGCCGGCGCCCCGGAGGAGATCGTGATGCACGACCGTGTCCTGCTGGTCCTCGGTGCCCTGTGGGTGCTGACCGTCGGAGTGGGGGTCTTCAGTGCCTGAGGAAACACTCCCTGCCCCCCACCGCTCGCACGCTCGCGGCGGGCCCCTGCAGGGAGCCGTCCCGCTGACCGGCTGGGGCCGCACCGCCGCGACCCCCGCCCTGCTGTCGCCGGTCCGCAGCGACGACGACGCCCTCGCCGTCCTCAAGGGCCACTCGCCCCGCGGCGTGGTGGCCCGCGGACTGGCACGCAGCTACGGCGACGCCGCGCAGAACGCCGGCGGCGACGTGCTCGACATGACCACGGCGAACCAGGTCCTGCACGCCGACCTGGAGACCGGCCTGGTGGACGTCGAGGCGGGCATCTCGCTCGACGAGCTGATGAACCGCTTCGTGCCGCAGGGCTTCTTCGTCCCGGTCACCGCCGGCACCCGGTACGTGACCGTGGGCGGGGCCATCGCGGCCGACATCCACGGCAAGAACCATCACATCGCGGGCAGCTTCTCCCAGCACGTCCGGTGGCTGGACCTGCTGACCGCCGACGGCCAGGTCCGCCGGGTGAGCCCGGAGTCCGACGCCGATCTGTTCTGGGCGACCGCGGGCGGCATGGGCCTGACCGGGGTCATCCTGCGGGCGCGGGTCCAGCTGAAGGCGATCGAGTCCTCGCGCACGCTGGTCGACACCGACCGGACGCCGGACCTCGACTCGCTCATGACGCTGCTGAGCGAGACCGACCACCTCTACGACTACTCGGTCGCCTGGATCGACTGCGTGGCCAAGGGCAAGCGCATGGGCCGGTCGGTGGTCACCCGCGGGCGGTTCGCGAAGCTCGACGAGCTGCCCGCGAAGCGGCGCACCGACCCGCTGAAGTACCACGGCTCGGTGCGGGTCTCGGCGCCCGACGTCTTCCCGCCGGGCCTGCTGAACCTGGCCACGGTCGCGGCGTTCAACGAGCTCTGGTACCGCAAGGCGCCCAAGCGCAAGCGCGACCAGCTGCAGAGCATCCCGACCTTCTTCCACCCGCTCGACGCCGTGGGTGGCTGGAACCGGATCTACGGCCCCCGGGGCTTCGTGCAGTACCAGTTCACCGTGCCCTTCGGGCAGGAGGAGGCCATGCGGGAGGCGCTGGAGCGGATCTCGCACTCCGGGACCGCATCCTTCCTCGCCGTCCTCAAGCGGTTCGGCCCGGGAAATCCCGGCATGCTGTCCTACCCCTCGCCGGGCTGGACGCTGGCGCTGGACATCCCCGTGCAGAAGGGCCTGGCCACGCTGCTCGACCAGCTCGACGAGCTCGTCGTCGCCGCCGAGGGCCGGATCTACCTGGCCAAGGACTCGCGGGTGCGCCCGGAGACCTTCGAGAAGATGTACGACCGCCTGGACGACTTCCGGACAGTGCGCAAGCAGGTGGACCCAGACGGCGTCTTCACCTCCGACATGGCCAGGAGGCTCGCACTGTGATCGATGCGCTCGGTTCACCCAGCTCGCTGCTGCTCGTCGGCGGCACCTCGGACATCGCGGTGGCCACGGCGAAGCGGTACCTCACCGAGCGGCCGCTGCGGGTGGTCGTCGCGGCGCGGAACACCCCGCGCCGCAGCGCCGTCGCGACCGAGCTCGAGGGGGCCGGCGCGCAGGTCCAGGTCGTCGACTTCGACGCCGACGACCCGGCCTCGCCGGCCCGGATGGTCGCCGCGGCGGCCGCCGGTGGGGACATCGACGTCGCGGTGGTCGCCTTCGGCCTGCTCGGCGACGCCGACGAGCTGCGCAGCGACGCGGACGCCGTCGCCCGGCTGGCCCAGGTCAACTACGTCGCTCCGACCGTCGTCGGCACCGAGCTGGCCAACCGGCTCCGCCAGCAGGGGCACGGCGTCATCGTCGCCCTGTCCTCGGTCGCCGGGGAGCGGCCGCGGGCGTCGAACTTCGTCTACGGCTCCACCAAGGCCGGACTGGACGCCTTCTACTCCGGGCTGGCCGACTCCCTCGTCGGCACCGGCGTCTCGGTGCTGGTCGTCCGGCCGGGGTTCGTCCGCTCCAAGATGACCGCGGGCCTGGACGACGCACCGCTGGCGACCACCCCGGAGGCCGTCGCCGAGGCGATCGTCAGCGGCGTCCGCAAGGGCCGGCACACCGTCTGGGTGCCCGGCGCCATGCGCTGGGTGATGAGCGGCCTGCGGCACACGCCGCGCGCGGTCTTCCGCAAGCTGCCCATCTGAGCGGTCCCGCCGCTGACGACGAAGGCCCTCCACCCGGTCGGGTGGAGGGCCTTCGTCGTCGTCAGTGCGGGATCAGTTGATGCAGCTCGTGTCGGCTGCCGTGCGCTGGTCCTCGCCCTGGGTGGTCGGGGCCGGGGCGGCCGGCGCGGTGACCGCCTGCCCGACGCCGTTGAAGTCGGAGCCGAGCACCAGCTGGACGGTGCCGCTGGTCACGTCGTCCTTGGCCACCACGGTGGCGCCCGGGATTGCCGCCGCGAGCGCTGCGGCCAGTGCCTCGTCGCCGGCCGCGTACCGGATCTCCGTGGTGGTGTAGTTCATGGAGTCGGCGTTGGCGGTCCCGCTGACCGGGAAACCGGCCGCGGTCAGCTCGGTAGCCGCGGTCGCTGCCAGCCCCGCCGTCCCGGAGCCGTTGTAGACCTCGACCGGGACGTCAGCCGGGACGACGGCCTTCGGCGCGTCGGTGGTCGGGGCCGCGGTGTCGGTGGCCTGCGGCTCGGCCGACAGCTGGGCGAAGAACGTGTGCAGGGCGTTCGTGTCCTCCAGGCGGAGGATGTACCGGCCGGCGTCGTCATGGTCGTCGCCGACGTACGGGACGGTCTGGAAGTCGATGCTGCCGGCCGAGACCGACTGCATCTGGGACGCGAGGTCGAACAGGTTCAGCGTCTTGTCGACGGTGAGCGCGTCCGCTGCGGCCTGGACCAGCTGGCGCTGCTTGCCCAGGTCCAGCAGGACGTTGTCGCTGAGCATCTTGCGGATCATCCCGGCGATGAACGTCTGCTGCCGGATGATCCGGTCGAAGTCGCCGCGTTCCAGACCGTGCCGTTGCCGAACGAAGGCCAGGGCCTGCTCGCCGCTGATCGTCTGCACCCCGGCCGGCAGGTTGACACCGGAGAAGTCGTCCTGCACCGCGTTGCAGAGGTTGACCTCCACGCCGCCGACCACGGAGGAGAGCTTGAAGAAACCCAGCAGGTCGACCTCGGCGTAGTGGTCGATCCGCAAACCGGTCAGCGAGCTGATCGTCTTGATCAGCAGCTGCGCCCCGGCGGCCTGCTTGGCCGTGTCGGACGCGCCGGCGGGGGCCTTCTGGGTGCCGTAGGCGTACGCCGCGTTCAGCTTGTCCCAGCCGTAGCCGGGGATCTGGACGTAGGAGTCGCGGGGGAAGGAGACGAACGAGGCCTTGGAGCCGTCGGCCGGTACGTGCACCAGGATCATCGTGTCGGTGTTCAAGCCGGCGTTCGCCTCGGTGTTGAGCTGCGCCAGCTCTTCCGGCGTCGCGCTGGCCCGACTGTCGTTGCCCACCAGCAGCAGGTTCATCGCCTCGCCGGTCGTGACCACCTCGTCGTTGCCGGACGTCGGGATGGCGTCGGTGCGGTTGACGCTGGCGTCGGCCACGCGGCCCAGGTACCAGCCCCAGCCCGTGCCGGCCAGCAGCGCCAGCGACAGCAGCCCGGCCACCACGCGGGTGGCGGCGCCCAGCCAGTGGCGGCCGGAGCCGGACGTGGACGCCACGGCATGACGCGCGGGCTTGCCGGCCCGTGGGTCGAGGCGCGCCGGCAGGGGGCGGGCACCCTCGTGGCGGTCGTCGGTGTCACTCACAGTCGTTCCTCACGTCGGGGCGGGCCGTCTCGGCTGAGCGGCGGAGCCTCGGGTCTCGCGGCGAAGTCACGGCGACGATACGTCGAGCAATCGTCTACACGGCGCAATGACGCCGTTCTGCCAGACTGGTCTGCACCTCCTGTCCGCCCAGTCACTCGAAGGGCTCTTCCCAGATGCGCATCCTCGTCACCGGCGGCGCCGGTTTCATCGGCTCCCACTACGTGCGGACGTTGCTGGCCGGCGGCTACCCGGGATTCGAGGACGCCGAGGTCACGGTCTTCGACAAGCTCACCTACGCGGGCAACCTGGCCAACCTCGCTGCGGTCGCCGACAACCCCCGCTACCGGTTCGTGCAGGGCGACATCTGCAGCGCCGAGGACCTCGACGCCGTCCTGCCCGGCCACGACGCGGTGGTGCACTTCGCCGCCGAGTCGCACGTGGACCGCTCCATCACCGGTGCCGCGGGTTTCGTGCTCACCAACGTGCTGGGCGCCCAGCAGGTGTTCGAGTCCGCCCTGCGGGCGGAGGTCGGGCGGGTCGTGCACGTCTCGACCGATGAGGTCTACGGGTCGATCGACGAGGGTTCCTGGACCGAGGACCACATCCTGGAGCCGAACTCCCCGTACTCGGCGTCCAAGGCCGGCAGCGACCTGATCGCCCGGGCCTACGCCAAGACCTACGGCATGAACATCTCGATCACCCGGTGCAGCAACAACTACGGGCCGTACCACTTCCCGGAGAAGGTCATCCCGCTGTTCGTGACCAACCTCCTGGACGGCCACAAGGTGCCGCTGTACGGCGAGGGTGCGAACGTGCGTGACTGGCTGTTCGTCGACGACCACTGCCGCGGCATCCAGCTGGTGCTGGAGAAGGGCCGGCCGGGGGAGTACTACAACATCGGCGGTGGCCGGGAGCTGTCCAACCGGGAGCTCACCGAGAAGCTGCTCGAGGCCACCGAACGGGACTGGAGCTACGTCGACCACATCGTCGACCCGCGCGGTGGCGGCCACGACCTGCGCTACTCGGTCGACTACTCGAAGACCGGTGAGCTGGGCTACGCGCCGCGGATGTCCTTCGAGGACGGCCTGGCGCTGACCGTGCAGTGGTACCGGGACAACCGGGCCTGGTGGGAGCCGCTCAAGGCGGCGGCGGCGACGGCGCGGGCGTGAGCACGGCGGTGCCGACCAGCTGGCTGGTCACCGGGGCCCACGGCCAGCTCGGGCACGACCTGGTCGAGCTGCTGGCCGGCGACGAGGTCACCGCCGTGGGCCGGGCCGAGATGGACCTGACCGACGAGAAGGCCGTGCGGACGACGGTGCGCGACTGGCTCGCCCGTTCCGCGGGCCGGCGGGCCGTGCTGGTCAACGCGGCGGCCTACACGGCCGTGGACGCCGCCGAGGAGGACGAGCCGACCGCCGCCCTCGTCAACGGCGCCGCGCCCGGCTGGCTCGCCGAGGAGATGGCCGGCGCCGGTCGCCTGCTGCACGTCTCCACCGACTACGTCTTCGACGGCTCGGCCACCGAGCCCTACCGGGTCGATGCGCCCACCGCTCCCCGGTCCGCGTACGGCCGGACCAAGGCCGCGGGGGAGCGGGCGATCGCCGGCGTCGGCGGCGACGCCACGGTGGTGCGGACCGCGTGGGTGTACGGGCGGCACGGTGGGAACTTCGTGCGCACGATGACCAACCTCCAGGCGCAGCGTGAGACGGTCTCGGTCGTCGATGATCAGATCGGCTCCCCGACCTGGTCGTGGGACCTCGCGCACGGCCTGCTGGAGCTGGGGAGGCGGGAGACGCCCGCCCCGTCGGTGCTGCACTACACCAACGCCGGCCAGGTGAGCTGGTGTGGCCTCGCCAGGGCGGTCTTCGAGGAGCTGGGCGCCGATCCTGGGCGGGTGCTGCCCACGACGACGGAGGCGTTCCCCCGTCCCGCGCCGCGCCCGGCGTACTCGGTGCTGGACGGCACTGCCTGGACCGAGGCCGGACTCACGGCACCGCGGCCCTGGCGGAAGGCGCTGACGGTGGCCATGCAGGAGGGCTTCCGGAACTGACCCGGCCTCGGGAGTGCACACTCGCCCCCCTCGTCACAGCGGCCCCACGAGTTCGGTCACTTCCCCCGGGGATGGTCGGGCGCGAGGCAAGGTGGAGGCGTGTGGAGACGTGCTCGGTACCCCGAGGCCGGTCGGGTGGGCAACCGGGCCGTCAGGCGCCACGGCGTGCTGCTGTTCCTGGCCGTCTTCCTGCTCACCGGCTCGTGGGCGCTCGCCACCCCGCCGTTCGCGGCGCCCGACGAGCCGGCGCACGTCTACCGGGCGGCCGCAGTGGTCCGGGGCGACCTGGTCCCGCCCCGCGACGCGGACCTGCCGCCCGGCCTGGCCTTCGTGGAGGTCCCTGCGGGGCTCGTCGACTCCGCTGAGCGGATCGACTGCTTCACGTTCCACCCCGACGTTCCGGCCAGCTGCGTGGGCGACCCCGGGCCGGACGACGAGCTCGTGGAGACGCCCTCGTCGGCCGCCCGGTACCACCCGGTCTACTACGCCGTCATCGGCTGGCCCAGCTTCTTCCTGTCGGACAACGCTGCGGTCTTCGCCATGCGACTGGTCAGCGCGCTGATCGTCTCGGTGCTCATCTCGGTGGGCCTGGTGTCGGCCCGGGAACACCCGCAGGGCCGACTCCTGGTCACCGGAGCCGTCGTGGCGCTCACGCCGATGGTGCTGTTCCTCGGCGGCACGATCAACCCCAACGCCGTGGAGATCGCTGCGGGGTTCGCCGTCTGGGGCGTCGGCCTCTCCCTCATCGCCTCCGACGACGCGGGCAGGCAGCGGGTCCTGCTGCGCCGGCTGAGCCTGGTGGCCATGGCCGAGGTGGTCACCCGGACCATCTCCCCGCTCTGGCTGCTGCTGAGCCTGCTCACGCTCGTGGCCCTCGCCGGTGGCCCCCGGACCATGGCGTTGCTGCGGCTCCGCTCGGTGCGCTGGTGGGTGCCCGCCGTCGGGCTGGTGACGCTGGCATCGGTGGCCTGGACGGTGCTGACCGACGTGAACACCCTCCCGCCGGCCAGCGCCGAGCGCACCGGGTTCCTGGCCGCCGTCCGGCTGGTCCTGGAGGTGACGCCCATGCGCCTCGGGCAGTACGTCGGCCAGTTCGGCTGGCTGGACACCGACTCGCCGACCATCAGCCTGATCGCGCTGACCGTGCTGATCGGCGCCCTGCTGTTCCTCGGCCTCTCCTTCGGCGGGCGCCGGTCGGCGGCGGTGCTGCTCGGCCTGGCCCTCGCGGTCTTCGCGGTGCCGATCCTCATCGAGGCGGCCGGGTTCAACTCCACCGCGTACTTCTGGCAGATGCGGTACACGATGCCGCTGGCGGTCGGTCTGCCGATGGTCGCGGCCGTCGTGGCAGCCCCGGGGCTGACGACGTCCGCCCGGGCGGCGGGCCGTCTGCCGGGGCTCTTCGTCGTGACGGCAGCCCTGGCCCACCTGCTGTGCTTCGTGTGGGCGCTGCGTCGCTACCAGGTCGGCGTCTCCGCGCCGCTGGGGACCCTCGAGGGCAGCTGGGCGCCCCGGGTGGGCACGCTCACCGTCATCGGGCTGCAGGTGCTCGGTCTGGTCGTGCTCTGCCTGGTCGCCGTCCGCCGGTCCGGCGACGCCGACGCCGGCCTGGGAACGGCCGGGCCGGACGACCGGGCAGGGACCTCACCGACGGACGGCAGGGAGCGCCCGCCGGTCGCGGCCGAGGTCACTGCCGCCGGGCCGTCGGTGCCGGACGGTGCGCACCCCCACGCCGTCCAGTAGCCGGCCGGCCGTGGCGGTGACCCGCCGGACATGCCCATCGGGCGATCCGGGCTCAAGCAGGTGCCGGTCCGTGCCGATGTGAACCTGAACAGCCGCCCACCCCACCACCTTCGCCGTCCGTCCATGGAGGACTCAGTGCGCCGCCTGCTCGTGGGCTCCCTCGCCGTGATGGCCTTCTCCACCACGCTGCTGACCCTGCCGGTCTACGCGGCACCCACCCCACCCCTCGAGGCGGTCGAACCCTCGATCGACCAGGTGTACCTGGGCTCGGTCGAGATCCCGGTCGACGAGGCCGTCGTCACCACGGACGGCACCCTGCTGGCCGCCGGTGAGGACGCCGAGGTGACCGAGGTCCCGACGGACAGCACCGCACCGAGCGCGACTCCCGAGGCATCGGCCACGCCCGACCCGACGGACAGCACCGCACCGAGCACGGCCCCCGAGCCGTCCGGGACACCGGAAACCGGTGCGCCGGAGGTCGAGGTGCCGACGACCGGGGACGAGGTCCCCGGCGTCCCGGTCCTCACCGTCTCCCAGCCGGAGACCGATTCCTTCTCCGCCGTCGGCGTGACCTGGTCGGTCGACGACGCCGTCAGCGGCGTCGACGTCCGGATCCGGGTGCGGACCGACGGCGGGGAGTGGGGCGAGTGGACGGCCCTCGAGGCCGACGACGTCGAGCAGGACGCCGGTTCCGCGCCGGACGGGACCGATCTGCGGGCGGGCACCGCGCCGTACTACACGGGTCCGGCGAAGGGGGTCGAGGTGGTCGTCCAGGCCGCCGACGGCGCCACCCCCCAGGACGTCCGGGTCCAGCTGATCGACCCCGGGACGAGCGCCGCGGACAGCACGCTGGGCGCCCCCGCGGTGCGCGACCAGGCGCACGCCTCGCTGTCCATGCCGATGATCTACTCCCGCGCCCAGTGGGGTGCCGATGAGTCGATCCGCGGCTGGGACCCCGAGTACGCGTCCACGATCAAGGCCGCGACCGTCCACCACACCGCCGACAGCAACAACTACTCGCCCGAGGCGGTCCCGGGGATCATGCGGTCGATCTACGCCTACCACACCCTGAGCCGGGGGTGGGGCGACATCGGCTACAACGTGATCGTCGACAAGTACGGCCGTGCCTGGGAGGGCCGCTACAGCGGGGACCGGGGTATCGCCAGCACGATCATCGGCGCGCACGCCGGCGGCTTCAACACCGCCACGTTCGGCGTCTCGATGATCGGTGACTACACCAAGACGCCGGCCCCGCAGCCGATGGTCGACACCGTCGCTGCCGTGATCGGCTGGAAGCTGGGCCTCTACGGCGTGGACCCGGGCGGCTGGACGACCCTGACGTCCAGCGGTGGAGGCACGTCCAAGTACGCCGCGGGCACGGCCGTCAACCTCCCCGCGGTGTTCGGCCACCGGGACGTCGGCAACACCACCTGCCCCGGCGACTTCGGTTACGCGCGGCTGGACGAGATCCGGGCGAAGGCGGCGGCGATCGCGGGGGAGCGGTCCACCCCGATGGGCGCGCTGGACGCGGTGACCCCCTCGTTCGGACGGGTGTCGGTCTCCGGCTGGGCCCTGGACCTGGACACGCCGCAGCAGCCGATCGCCGTGCACGTCTACGTCGACGGGGCCGGCCGCGCCGGGTTCACCGCCGACGGCAACCGGCCGGACCTCGGCCGGGTCGCCCCGCCCGCGGGCGCCGCCCACGGCTTCGGGTTCTCGCTCGACCTCAGCGCGGGCGCGCACACCGTCTGCGTCTACGCGATCAACGCCGGGGCCGGCTCGGAGAACCCCCAGCTGGGGTGCCGGGCCGTGTCCGTCCCCGGCTACCAGGACACGCCGATGGGCAGTCTGGACGTCGTCCGGGCCCTCGGTGGCCGGATCGGCGTCTCCGGCTGGGCCGTCGACGGCAGCACGCCGGACCAGGCGGTCCCGGTCCACGTGTACGTCGACGGCACCTTCTCCGCCGCCATCGACGGCAACCGGTCGCGGGCTGACATCGGCGTGGCCTTCCCGGGCGCGGGAGAGGCGCACGGGTTCAGCGGGTCCGTGCCGGCTGCCGCCGGCGACCACCGGGTCTGCGTGTACGCCATCAACCTCGGCAAGGGCGTCACCAATCCTGAGCTCGGTTGCGCGACCGTCACCGTCGCGCCCGCCGTGCACGGGCCGATCGGCGCCTGGGACACCACCGTCGTCTCCGGCCGCACGGTGACCCTCACCGGCTGGGTCCTCGACCCGGATGCGGCCGGCGCGCCGGGCTCGGTGCACGTCTACGTCGACGGACGGTTCACCGCCGCGGTCACCGCCGACGCCCCGCGCCCCGACGTCGCCGCCTTCTACCCGGGGCTGGGCGTCGCGGTCCAGCGCGGGTACCGGTCCGCCGTGACCGTGCACAGCGGCACGCACCAGGTCTGCGTCTACGCCATCAACCAGGGCGCCGGCACGGACAACCCGGTGCAGGCCTGCAACACGGTCGCCGTGGCCGCACCGGCCTGGGACCCGGTGGGCGTGCTCGACACCGTGTCGGTCAAGGGGATCACCGCCACCCTCACCGGCTGGGTCTTCGACCCTGACAACGGGGCCGCCGCGAGCCGTGTTCACGTCTACGTCGACGGGACCTTCCGCACCGACGTGGCCGCCGATGCCTCCCGCCCGGACGTCGGTGCGGCGTTCGGCGTCGGGGACGGCCATGGCCTGGTCGCCCGGCTCTCCCTGCCGGCGGGCGACCACACGGTCTGCGCCTATGCGCTCAACTCCGGGGACGGCTCGAGCAACCCGCTGCTGGGCTGCCGGACGGCGTCGGTGTCCGCAGCGAGCCTGGCCGCCTACGGCAGCCTGGACCAGGCCGTGGTCAGTGGCGGCCGGATGCAGGTGGCCGGGTGGGCGATCGACCCCGACGACCCGAGCCGCACGCTCGCGGTGCACGTCTACGTCAACAGCGCCGGAACCGCGCTGACGGCGGACACCTCCCGGCCCGATCTCGCGATCGCCTTCCCCGCGGCCGGTGACCGGCACGGGTACGCGGCGCAACTGCCGCTGCCGGCCGGCGGCGGCCCGTACACGGTCTGCGCCTACGCGATCGGCGTGGGGGACGGCACCACCAACGTGCCCCTCGGCTGCCGGTCCAGCTCCTGACCCCATCGCTCCCGTCCCCGACCCACCACGACGAGAGGCCCTCGACATGTCCACCACCCCCCGCCGCCTGCTGATCCCGCTGCTGGTGGTGCTGTTGCTCGCCGTCGCGGTCGTCGCGGGTCTGCTGATGACCCGGGACCCGGACGCCACCGAGAGCGCCGCCGACTCGGCGGCGCCCTCCAGCGAGCCGCTGAGCGCCCTGCCCGAGGCGGCGAGCACGCAACCGGGCAGCCAGGTCCTCGAGCCCGGCCCCGAGCAGACCGTGGCCACCGACCCGGCCCCGGTCACCACGGGCGGCGACGTGGACGTCGTCGTCACCTACGCGGGATGGGACGCCGAGACGGACGTGGTCGAGGTCTCCGGCTTCGTGAGCGGTGTCGTCGAGGACGGCGGCACCTGCCGACTCACCGCGGAGGGTGACGGGCCGACCGTGTCCGCCGAGTCCACCGGGATCGCCGACGCCTCGACCACCTCCTGCGGGTCGGTCGTGCTGCCCGGGGGCGGGCTCGGCGCGGGGACGTGGCAGGTCGTGCTCAGCTACGAGTCGGCGACCTCCACGGGGTCCTCGAGTCCCACGACCGTCGAGGTGACCCGATGAGGGGGCGCACCCGAACGGTGACCGCCCGGCTGGTCACCATCGTCCTGGGGCTGGCCCTGGCGGCCACGGCCGCGGTCGTCGCGGACCGGGCCGCGACCCCGACAGCGTTGACGCCGGCGGCGGACATCCGGCAGTTCGACCCCGGCAACATCATCACCGACGACTTGTTCTTCGACGGCGGCGCGATGAGCGCCGCCGAGGTGCAGGCCTTCATCACCACCAAGGGCGCCTCCTGCCGGACCGGCACGGACGGCACTCCCTGCCTCAAGGACTTCCGGCAGGACACCACCGCGCGGGCGGCCGATGCCTACTGCGCGGGGTACACCCCCGGGGCGGCGGAGCCGGCCGGCCTGATCATCGCCAAGATCGGCATCTCCTGCGGCATCAGCCAGCGCGCCCTGCTGGTCATCCTGCAGAAGGAGCAGGGACTGGTGACGAGCACCGGTGGCGCCAACCTCTACGCCACCCGGTACCAGAAGGCCATGGGCTTCGCGTGCCCGGACACCGCGCCCTGTGACGTGGCCTACTACGGCTTCCAGAACCAGGTCTACAGCGCGGCACGGCAGTTCCAGCGGTATGCCGCCAGCCCGGCGTCCTTCGGCTACCGCGCCGGCCGGACCAGCAACATCCAGTGGAGCCCCAACACGGACTGCGGCTCCAGCCCGGTGCTCGTCCGGAACCAGGCGACGGCCGGGCTCTACATCTACACGCCGTACCAGCCCAACGCCGCCACGCTGGCCGCCGGCTACGGCACGGGCGACGGCTGCTCGGCCTACGGCAACCGCAACTTCTGGCTCTACTACACCGACTGGTTCGGCTCCACACAGGGCGTCGACGTGCTGCCCGAGGGCAGCCTGGAGTCGGTCACCTCCGCGGACGGTCAGTACACGGTCAACGGCTGGGCCTTCGACCGGACCGACCCGACGCAGAGCGTGACCGCGCACGTCTACCTCGATGGCGCCTTCGCGGCGGCGACCACGGCGGACACCTCCCGGCCCGACGTGGACACCGTCTTCGGCGTCGGCAGCCGGCACGGCTTCTCTGTCTCGGTCCCGACCTGGCTGGGCGCCCATGAGGTCTGCGTCTACCTGCTCAACGTGGGGGGCTCGGTCAATCCGCAGATCGGCTGCCGGGTCGTGGTGAACGTGGACGCGCACGTCCCCGTGGGCACGTTGGACACCGTGGTCGCCGCTCCCGGGACGGTCACGGTGACCGGCTGGGCCTACGACCCCGACGCTCCGTCGGCAGCCCTGCCGGTGCACGTCTACTCCGACGGCTCGGCCGTCGGCTCGCTGACGACGGGGGCCGCTCGCCCCGACGTCGCCGCTGCGTTCAGCGTCGGTCAATCCCAGGGTTTCAGCAACTCCTTCGCGGTGAGCCCGGGGGCGCACCGGATCTGCGTGTACGGCATCAACCTGGGCAGTGGCTCCGCCAACCCGCAGATGGGCTGTGGGAACGTCATGGTCTCCGATCCGGCTCTCAACAACCCGCTGGGTTCGCTGGACTCCCTGAGCGGGATGGCCGGCACCATCCGTGCAGTCGGCTGGGCGTACGACCCGGATGCCCCGAAGGACCCGGCGACCGTGCACGTCTACGTCGACGGTTCCTACGTCAAGGCACTGACGGCGGACGCTTCGCGCCCTGACCTGGACGCCGGGTTCCCCGGGATCGGTCCGAGTCATGGCTTCTCCTGGCAGTACGAGCCCCGGTCGGCCGGTGCGCACACCGTCTGCCTGTACGCGATCAACGTCTCCTACGGCACCACGAACCCGACGCTGGGCTGCCGCACCGTGACCACCGGCACTCCGGCCCAGGCGAACCCGGTCGGCGCCTACGACCAGGCACAGGGAGGCGCGGGCAACGTCGCCCTCAGCGGCTGGGTGTTCGACCCGGACCGGCCCACCGACGCGGCGTCGGTCCACGTGTACGTGGACGGCACCTTCGCCGCTGCGGTGACCGCCGACGGGTCTCGCCCGGACGTCGGGGTGGCCTATCCCGGCACGGGTGACCGGCACGGCTGGTACTGGAGCGGCCCGGTGGGAGCAGGTCGCCACCAGGTGTGCGTCTACGCCATCAACGTCGGGCCCGGTACGACCAACCCACCGCTCGGCTGCCGGTCGGTCACCGTGACCGATCCCGCCACCCGGAACCCGGTCGGGAACCTGGACGGTGCAGCGCTGTCCGGCGGCGTCCTCTCGGTCGCCGGGTGGGCGTTCGACCCGGACGCGGTCGGAGCCCTCGTCCACGTCTACGTCGACGGCGTCTACACCGGTGGGGTCGCCACGAACGTCGCCCGCCCCGACGTGGCCCGGGCGTTCCCGTCGGCCGGTCCCACCACGGGCTTCCTGTTCTCCGCACCGATGGCCCCCGGACAGCACCAGGTCTGCGCCTACGCCATCAACGCAGGGCCGGGGACGAGCAACCCGCCGATCGGTTGCACGACGGTGAGCGGCTGAGCACCGCGGCCGGGATAGCCTGGTGCCTCGTCCGTGCAGAGGAGTGGTGCGTGTCCGTCTCGAAGTACGACATCGAGCTCACGGCAGGTGAGGACCAGACCAGTCACGGGCTGATGCAGGCGCTCGTCGGGGCGAACAAGCGGGTCCTCGACGTCGGCTGCTCCACCGGCTACCTGGCCAAGGCCCTCGGTGAGCGGGGCAACGTCGTCTCCGGGATCGAGTACGACCCGGCGGCGGCGGAGAAGGCCCGCCCGTTCCTGGCGCAGCTCGTCGTCGGCGACCTCGAGGACGTGGGCATCTACGACGAGTTCGCCGACGGTGCGTTCGACGTGGTCGTCTTCGGCGACGTCCTGGAGCACCTGCGCGACCCGCTGCCGGTGCTGCGGCGCGCCCGCCGGTTGCTGGCCCCCGGCGGGAGCGTCGTCATCTCGGTGCCCAACGTCGCGCACGGCGACGTCCGGCTGTCGCTCCTCGCCGGCCGGTTCGACTACCGGGACACCGGGCTGCTGGACGAGACGCACGTGCGGTTCTTCACCCGGCGCAACCTGGACCGGTTCCTCCGCGAGGCCGGCTTCACCGCCGTCGACGTGCGCAGCACGACCGCGCCGCTGTTCGGCACCGAGCTGCAGCCGCGCCGGGAGGACTACGCCGCCGACGTCGTCGCCGCGCTGGAGGCCGACCCGGACGCGCTGATCTACCAGTTCGTCCTGCAGGCGGCACCGGACGACGCCGTCCAGGCCGAGTCGGAGGTGGCCTGGCGGCTCATGGACACCCAGCGGGAGCTCGCCGCGGCCAGGCAGGCGGCGGCGGCCACCGAGCAGGAGCTGGCCCAGGTCAGGTCCGAGCTGGACCGGTCCACCCAGGAGCTGCAGCGGACGACCGATGCGCTGCGCGCCGCGGAGTCCGCACGGGAGCAGGCGGAGACGGCGCGCCGGACGGCCGAGGAGGAGCTGGAGCGGCTGTACGAGACCAAGACGATGCGCGCGGTCCGGCTGCCGCGGCGCGTCTACGGTCGGCTGCGCCGTTGACCGAGGTCGCCTCGGCAGGGAGCGATGCGCGGCGCCGGGTGCTCGTGGTGTGCGGGGACACGGTCTCCCGCCGGATGGCCGGTCCGGCGATCCGGTCGTGGCAGATGGCGCTGCACCTGGCGGGGGAGCACGACGTCCGGCTGGTGAGCACCAGTGCGTGCGATCGGCCGGGGGAGGGCTTCGACACCTCCTACAGCACGTGGGAGGGCCTGCGCGAGCACGTCGCCTGGGCCGACGTCGCCATCGTGCAGGGCTACCTGCTCACCGCGGTGCCCTGGCTGGTGGACAGCGACGTCGTCCTGGTCTGCGACCTGTACGACCCGCTGCACCTGGAGCAGCTGGAACAGGCCAAGGACGAGGAGCCCGACGAGTACCGCCGGATCGTCGCCGGCGCCGTCACGACGCTCAACGACCAGGTCGTGCGAGGTGACTTCTTCCTCTGCGCGAGCGAGCGCCAGCGCGACCTGTGGCTCGGGCAGCTCGGCGCCGCCGGGCGGCTCAACCCGGACAACTACGAGGCCGACCGCACCATGCGGCAGCTCATCGACGTCGTCCCCTTCGGTCTGCCCGCCGAGCCGCCGGCCCGCACCGGCCCGGGCATCCGGGGCGTGGTGCCGGGCATCGGCGCCGAGGACCGGGTCATCATCTGGGCAGGCGGCGTCTACAACTGGTTCGACCCGGAGACGGTCGTCCGCGCGGTCGACCTGCTCCGCGCCGAGGTCCCCGACGTCCGGCTCTACTTCATGGGGATGAAGCACCCCAACCCGGACGTGCCGCGGATGCGGACGGCGACCCGGACCCAGGAGCTCAGCGACCGGTTGGGGCTCACCGGCACGCACGTGTTCTTCAACTCCGGATGGGTCGACTACGACGAGCGGCAGAACCACCTGCTGGATGCCGACGTCGGGGTCACCACGCACTTCGAGCACATCGAGACGACCTTCTCCTTCCGCACCCGGGTGCTGGACTACCTCTGGGCCGGGCTGCCGATCGTCAGCACCACCGGTGACCACTTCGGTGCGCTGGTCGAGCAGGCCGGCCTCGGCGCGGCGGTGCACGAGCAGGACGTCGAGGCCCTGCGGGCCGCGCTGGCCCGGCTGCTCACCGACGAGGAGGCGGCGGCCTCGGCGCGTGCCGCGGTGGCCGCGGTGCGGGAGGAGTACAGCTGGCCGCGCGCCCTGGC
>JAOPVN010000356.1 GCA_025966175.1 Modestobacter sp.
CGGCGACCTTGCCGCCGATCATCACGTCGGTGGCCCGGTTGATGCCGTCGATCAGCGAGTGGCGGCAGCCGTAGAGGTTGTCGAACTTGCTCTTGGTGACCGAGTCGTTGACGTTGATCGCCGGGAACAGCAGCCGACCCTCGCGGGCCAGCTCGTACAGCCGCAGCACGCCGGTGGTGGTCTCCTCGGTGACGCCCTTGATGCCCTGGCCGATGCGGGTCCAGCGCTGCGCGTCCTCGGTCAGGCTGCTGCGCAGGACGTCGAGGATGACCCCGTACTCCTCTGAGTCGGCGTCGGTGGTGTCCGGAACGGCGCCCTCGGCCTCGAACCGGGTGCCCAGGTGCACCAGCAGGGTGGCGTCGCCGCCGTCGTCCAGCAGCATGTTCGGGCCGACGACGTCGCCGGCTGCGTCGGTGAACTCGAACAGTCGCTGGGTGCACCACCAGTACTCCGGCAGCGTCTCGCCCTTCCAGGCGAAGACCGGCACGCCGGTGGGCTCCTCGGGGGTGCCGTCGCCGACGACGATCGCCGCGGCGGCGTGGTCCTGCGTCGAGAAGATGTTGCAGGAGACCCAGCGCACCTCGGCGCCGAGTGCGACCAGCGTCTCGATGAGGACCGCGGTCTGGATGGTCATGTGCAGGGAGCCGGCGATCCGGGCGCCGGCCAGCGGCTGCGCGTCGCCGTACTCCTCGCGCAGCGTCATCAGACCGGGCATCTCGTGCTCGGCGAGGCGGATCTCCTTGCGGCCGAAGCCGGCCAGGGAGAGGTCGGCGACCTTGAAGTCGTCGCCGTCGGTCAGTACGCGGCTGTCAGTGCTGGCGGTCATGTCGCTCCAGTGTCCGGCCCTGCCCCGGTGGGGCGGGCGCAGTCGGTCGCTGTGGTCCCCGTCGTGGCGGGGCGAGCGAGCATGCCGAGGCTTCGGCGGGGCTCGTGCCGTTTCGCAGGATACCGCGCCGGGCGCGGCGCCCGACCCGCCCGCGGGGGCAGCAGGGACCTTCGTCAGTGCAGTGCGGTGGTCGCCCGGTAGAGGACGGCCGGTCCACGCACGGTGACCGGTTCGCCGGCCGGCACGAACGCCGACCGGCCGCGCTGCAGCTCGACCTCCCCGTCGGGCCCGGCGAGGGTGCCGACGCCCTCGGTGCAGACCACGACCTGGGGGCCCGAGGTGGTCAGCACGCCGGGGTCGACGTCCACCTGGACGCGGGTCAGATCGAAGTCCTCCACCGGCACCGGGTAACGCAGCCCGCCGGGGCCGAGCACCGGGCGGAGCACCGGCACCTTGCCGTCGGTGAAGTCGAGCACCTCGATCAGCGCGGCCAGGTCGACGTGTTTGGCGGTCAGGCCCCCGCGGAGCACGTTGTCCGAGCTGGCCATGACCTCCACACCCGCGCCGGAGAGGTAGGCGTGCAGGTTCCCGGCCGGCAGGAACACCGCCTCGCCCGGTGCCAGCGTCAGGTGGTTGCACAGCAGGGAGATGACCACGCCGGGGTCACCGGGGTAGGTCTCGGCGAGCGTGGCCGCCCAGCGGTAGGTGTTGATGAACTCGGGG
Organism: Modestobacter sp.; assembly: GCA_025966175.1. GTDB lineage: Bacteria > Actinomycetota > Actinomycetes > Mycobacteriales > Geodermatophilaceae > Modestobacter. The sequence goes on from JAOPVN010000356.1 coordinate 1,550, forward strand.
TCGTGCGCCGCGACGAACTGCGCGGCCTTGTCCGCGACCGCCCGCACCAGCGAGTTACGGCGGCGGGCGGAGAGGGCGATCAGCTGCGGGATCGCCGTGCGCAGCCCGCCCCGGGCCAGCGCCGCGATGGTCGGCATCAGCTCGGGCAGCTGCAACTTCGCCAGGCAGTGCAGCGACTCCTCGACCGGGCGGAAGCCGCACAGCGCCTCCACCGGGGTGAGCGCGCAGAGGATCTCCGGCTTGTGGAACGGGTCCTTGAAGGTGCGGGTCGGATCCTCGCGCGGGATGCCGGCGGCCTCCTCGGCGGCGAACCCGACCTGGGCCTGCGCCGTGGTCGGGTGCGCCTGGAGCGACAGCGGGGTGTCGGCGGCGAGCACCTTCATCAGGAAGGGCAGCCGGGCGCCGAAGTGCTCGTGCACGGCGGCCCCGAGCAGCGCCTCGGGGTCCGCCGCGATGGCGGCATCCAGGCCGGTGCCGTCGCCCAGCCGGCTGGGCGCGTCGGGGTGGGCGCCCATCCACAGCTCCGCGTAGGGCAGCTCGCTCGGCGCCGGCTCACCCAGGAGCTCGGGGATCACGGTGTGCGAACCCCAGGGGTAGTGGCGCACGGCGTTCGTCAGCGGCCACATCGCACTGGAGGTTACCGGTGCCGCGGTCACCCGCTGATGATCGAGGTCACACGGAGCGGCAGGGAACCCGGGCTCACTCGACCGGGGCAACGTCGACGCCCGTCCGGTCGCCGGTCGAGGTCCCCGGGCGGCGGATGTCGGGCTCGAGGTAGATCACCCGGGCGATCGGCACGGCAGCCCGCACCCGTGCCTCGGCGTCGTCGATGGCGCGCGCCACCGCGGCCGCCGTCTCGTCGTGCCGGACGGCGATCTTCGCGGCGACCAGCAGCTCCTCCGGGCCCAGGTGCTGGGTGCGCATGTGGATGACCGACTCGACGCCGTCGGCCGCCTCGAGCGCCGCGACGATCCGCCGCAGGTCCTGCGGCGTCGCCGACTCACCGATCAGCAGGCTCTTGGTCTCCACCGCCAGGATCGCGGCGACGGCGACGAGCAGCAGCCCGATGGCGACCGTGCCGATGCCGTCGAAGGCGCCGTTCCCGGTGACCGTGGACAGCCCGACGCCCAGCAGGGCGAACACCAGCCCGGCCAGTGCGGCGGTGTCCTCCAGCAGGACCACCGGGAGCTCCGGCGCGCGCGCGTGCCGGATGAAGGCCCAGTAGCTCTCCCCGGGCTTGCGGACCTCGTTGGTCTCCTTCACGGCCGTGCGCAGCGAGAAGCCCTCCAGGCCGATGGCGACCACCAGCACGCCGATGGCCCAGGCCGGCGAGTTCAGCTCCTCGGGGTGCTGCAGCTTGTGCACGCCCTCGTAGATGGCGAACAGGCCACCGACGCTGAAGAGCACGATCGCGACGATGAAGCTGTAGATGTACCGGTCGCGGCCGAAGCCGAACGGGTGCTCCGGGGTCGCCGCGCGCTTGGCCCGCTTCCCGCCGACCAGCAGCAGCA
>JAOPVN010000380.1 GCA_025966175.1 Modestobacter sp.
CCGCCCGGCGGCATGGTCATCTCGAACAGGCCGAAGTCGCCCCGGGTCTGGGCGCCGGTGGCGACGAACCGGGTGGGGCCGGCCGTGCGCTGGTCGTCGCGGCGGGAGAAGGTCGCGGGATCGGGCAGATGGGTCATGGATCCTCCTTGCGGGGCATCATCGACCGTCGGGTCCGGGCGAGGCGAGGAGGTGGGGACGGCGTGCGGCGCGAGCCGAGCATCATGCACCTCGATCTCGACGCCTTCTTCGCCGCCGTCGAGCAGCGCGACAAGCCCTCGCTGCGGGGCAAGCCGGTCGTCGTCGGCGGGGTGGGCGGCCGCGGGGTCGTCGCCACCGCGTCCTACGAGGCGCGGGCGTTCGGCGCCCGCAGCGCCATGTCCACCATCGAGGCGCGGCGCATCTGCCCGCCGGGCACCGCGTTCCTGGGCGGCCGGTTCGCGGCCTACCGGCGCACGTCGGAGGTCGTGATGGCCCTGTTGCGGGAGCTGTCGCCGCTGGTCGAGCCGGTCTCCATCGACGAGGCGTACGTGGACCTGGCCGCCGGTGGCCACGACCTGTCCGTCGAGGGGGTCACCGCGCTCGCCCTGGACCTCAAGGCGCGGCTCGCGGTCGCGACCGGCGGGGTCACCGGGTCGGTCGGCGTCGGGACGTCGAAGTCGCTGGCGAAGATCGGCTCGGAGCTGGACAAGCCGAACGGGCTGACCGTCGTCCCGGCCGGGCGCGAGCTCGACGTCCTGCACCCGCTGCCGGTGCGCAGCCTCGGCGGCGTCGGCCCGGCGACCGCCGAGCGGCTCGCCCAGGTGAAGGTGAAGACCATCGGCGACCTGCACCGGCTCTCGCTGGTCGACCTGACCACCCTGGTCGGCCAGGCGCACGGCAACGGGCTGTACCGGCTGGCCCGCGCCGACGACGACCGCCCGGTGATCACCGACCGGGAGGCCAAGTCGGTGAGCGCCGAGGAGACCTTTGCCCGCGACCTGACCGACCCGGCGCGCCTCAGCGCGGAGATCGACGCGCTCGCGGTCCGGGTGGGAGTGCGGCTGCAGCGCTCGGGGACGTCAGGGCGCACCGTGACGCTGAAGGTGCGCCGCTACGACTTCACCACCCTCACCCGCTCGCTGACCCTCCCGCAGCCGGTCGACGACCCACGGCAGATCGCCGAGGTGGCCCGCCGGCTGCTGGGCGCGGTCGATCGCAGCGGCGGCCTGCGACTGCTCGGCGTCGGCGTCTCCGGGCTGTCCCCGTACGCGCAGGGCGACCTGTTCGCCGAGGTGCTCGAGGGGGCGGCCGAGGTGACCGAGCAGCCCGAACCGGTGCCCGCCGACCCCGCGCCGGGGCCGGCGGTCGTCGCCTGGCATCCCGGTCAGGACGTCGTCCACCCCGAGCTCGGCGCGGGCTGGGTGTGGGGCAGCGGGCTCAACCGGGTGACCGTCCGGTTCGAGGGGCCGCGGACGCCGCCGGGCCCGGTGCGCACTCTGGCCGCCGACGACCCGGCCCTGCAGCCGGCCGACCCACCCGACTGGACCACCCCCTGATCGGGGGGTAACCCCCCTATCGGGCGTGGGCGCACGGCCTGCCGCGAGGCACACTCCTGCCGTGCCTCAGCAGCCCCGTGACGACGACGCCTCGGACGTCGACGCGCTCATCGACCAGGGCTACGACCTGGCTGACCTCGGGGACCACGAACAGGCGGTGGCCCTCTTCCGGCGGGCAGCGGCCCAGGGGTCCGCGGTCGCCCTGTTCCACCTGGGCCTCAGCCTGAGCGCGCTGGGCCGCTGGGACGAGGCCATCGCGGCGCACCAGCAGGCGGCCGACGCCGGTGAGGACGACGCCTGGCCGGCCCTGGCGAACGCCCTGTGCCAGGTCGAGCGCTGGGCGGACGCCGAGCAGGCGGCCCGCGGCGCCATCGACCGGGGCGCCACGCCGGCCTGGGCGGCACTGCGAGAGGCGCTGCACGCGCAGGGCAGGGCCGCCGAGGCGCAGCGGACCCTTCGCGCCGCAGCCGGACGAGGGGACGTCCAGGCGGCGCTGGAGCTGGCGCACTCGCTGCGGGACTGCGGGCGGCAGCTGCAGGCGTGGCACTGGGCGCAGGTCGCGGCCGACTCCGGCAACGAGGTGGCCGCCGGGACCCTCGCCTGCTGGCGGTGGGACGAGAGCCGGGATCCCGCGCTGGAGCCGCAGCTGCGGGCCGGCGCCGAGTACTACGAGCACGCCCGCACCAGCCTGGCCCACCTGCTGCGCACCACCGGTCGGGTCGAGGAGGCCCGCACCGTGCTGGAGGAAGGCGTGCTGCGCGGCGAGGCGGCCAGCTGGCTGCCACTGGGCAACCTGTACCGCGACCAGCTGGGCGACGACGTCGCCGCCGCGGCCGCCTACCGCGCGGGCATCGAGGGCGGCGACCTGCACTCGCACCACAACCTCGGTGTCCTGCTGCTGGACGGCGGCGACGTGGACGGCGCCATCGAGCACTTCTCCATCGCCGCGGCAGGCGGCGACGACCTCGCCGCCCGGGTGCTGCGCGAGGTCCTCGAGGAGGACTGAGTCAGGGCAGCGGCAGCGCCCAGACCTCCTGCACGTGCGCGGAGCGCCAGAACTCCAGCTCGTACCGGGTGGCGACGGCGAAGGCCCGGTGCATGGCCGGCACCTCCCCCGGCGCAGCTGTGGCGGCGGCGTCCACCAGGGCCCGCGCCTGCCGGGTCGACTCCCGGAAGCCCTCGTCGTCGTAGGCGGCCACCCACCGGGCGTACGGGTGGTCGGCCGCGCTGCGCGCCGTCGCCGCCAGCCGCACCCCGGTGTCGGCGTAGACCCAGTAGCAGGGCAGCACTGCCGCCGCGGCCACCGCGTAGGACTCCGTCGCCGCGCAGGCGATGAGGTAGGAGACGTAGGCCAGGCAGGACGGCGAGTGGTCCAGCTCCCCCGTGCCCGGGCCGGCCGCAGCCAGCAGCTCGCCGCCCAGCAGGTCCTCGTGGAGCTGCGCCTCGACCACCCCGGTGGTGTGCGCCGACAGCGCCCAGAACGAGGCCGCTGCGGCGTCGGGTGCCCGGGCGGCCAGCAGTGCCAGCGCCTTCGCGTAGCCGGCCAGGTAGAGCGCGTCCTGTTCCAGGTAGTGACGGAATGCGCCCGGCGCCAGCGTCCCCTCCCCCAGCTCGGTCAGGAACGCCAGCTGCTCGATCTCGGTCCGCAGCGCGGCCGTCCGCGTCCAGGCATCGTCGCTGAAGGTCACGCCGACCACCAGCCGGCGAAGTGGTGCACCGGACCGTGCCCGGAGCCGACGCCCAGTGCCTCGCCGGCCATCAGCGCCGCCTGCAGGTAGTCGCGGGCGCCCTCCACCAGCGGCGCCCAGTCCGGCGGCTCGTCCGGCGCGGCCAGCCGGGTCCGGGCGGCGAGCGCCGCGATCGCGGAGGAGAGGGTGCAGCCGGTGCCGTGCGTCGACGTCGTCCGTACCCGCGGACGACGGGACTCCACCACCCCGGCCGCGGTCACCAGGACGTCGACGCTCTCCGCACCGCCCAGGTGCCCGCCCTTGAGC
>JAOPVN010000401.1 GCA_025966175.1 Modestobacter sp.
GGGCAGTGGGCGACCGGGATGATCCCGCACATCCTGTTCCACGAGCCCAGCGACTACTTCCCGGGGCCCGAGCGCTGGCGCACCCAGGTCGCCGCGGCCCGGCCGGCCGGAGTGCTGACCTCCGGCATCTGCCAGCCGCCGATCCACGTGATCGCGCTGTCCCGGATCCTGCACGACGCCCGGCGCAGGGGCGGCGCCGACCAGGAGCTGGCCGAGGAGTTCGTCCGGGAGACCTTCGACCAGTGGCTGGCCTGGCACTCCTATCTGGCCACCGCCCGCGACCCGTACAACTACGGGCTGGTGGAGATCCACCACGGCTGGGAGTCCGGCATGGACGACTCGCCGCGCTGGGACGAGCCGTACGCCAACGTGACGCCCCAACCGGACATGCCCCCGTTCGTCCGGGCTGACCTGGCGCACGTCGCCGACCCCTCCCAGCGGCCCACCGACGTCGAGTACGCCCGGTACCTGTGGCTGCTGGAGCAGAAGGTCCGGGCCCGCTACGACGACGGCGTGTACCGGTCGACCGGGGACTTCGTCGTCGGCGACGTGCTGGTCTCGGCGCTGCTGGCCGCGGCCAGCGACCTGCTCGCCGACATGGGCGAGGAGCTGGGCATCGGCGGGGGCGCGGCCGGCGGGGTGGAGCAGTCCCGGGCGATCGCCCGCCGGTTCCGCACCGGCGTGCTGCGCTCGGTGAACCCGGAGACCGGGCTGGCCCGGGACCTGGACCTGCGCACCGGCCGGTGGCTGGAGGTGGAGAGCGCCGCGGGGTTCGCGCCGCTGCTGTGCGGCGGGGACGACGCGCTCACCCGCCGCCAGCGCGACCTGCTGCTCGGGCCGCGGTGGTGCGGGCACTCCCGCTGCGCTGGCCGGTGGTGCCCTCGGTGTCCCCGGCGTCCCCGGCGTTCCGGGAGCAGACCTACTGGCGCGGGCCGCAGTGGCCGGTGCTCAACTGGCTGATGGCGTGGGCGCTCAACCGGTCCGGGGAGCCGGAGGCGGCCAACCAGCTGCGGCTGGCCGGGCTGTCCCAGCTCATCGACTGCGACTTCGCGGAGTACTACCAGCCGATGACCGGCCAGACCCTGGGCAGCCGGGACCAGTCCTGGACGGCGGCGATCGCACTGGACTTCCTGGCCGCGCGGCGCCCCGCCCAGCGCCGTCCGGTGCGCTGGCTGACCAGCGAGCTGCCACGGATCACCCCGGCGCAGCGGGCCGCGAACGCGCACGCGGTCCCCGCGCACCACCCCGGCCACCAGGCCGGGGAACGGCCGCCGCACGGCCGTGGCCCGTCGACGAAGCCGGACAACCGCATCGTGTGATCACCTCGGGCCGGTGGTGGTCATCGCGTTCGGATGACCACCACCGGCCCGGCGTCGTCACGGGCGCCGGTCGGGGCTCCGGGTCAGTGCCGGGTCGGTCTGCGCCACCGGCGCCAGCACCTCGTCGATCCGGGCCTTGACGTCGGCATCGAGCCGGACGCCGGAGGCCTGCACGTTGTCCCGCACCTGCTCGGGCCGGCTGGCGCCGATGATCGCCGCGGCGACGTTCTCCTCCTGCAGCACCCAGGCCACCGCCAGCGCCCCCATCGAGAGCCCGAGGTCGGCGGCGATGGCCGTGAGCTCCTGCACCCGCTCCAGGACGTCGTCCTTCATCCAGCGGGAGATGAAGTCGGCGCCGCCGCCCTTCTCGTCGGTGGCGCGCGAGCCCTCCGGTGCCGGCTGCCCGGGCAGGTACTTGCCGGTCAGGACGCCCTGGGCGATCGGGGAGAAGACGATCTGGCTGATGCCGAGCTCGCGGGAGGTGGGGATGACCTCGGCCTCGGGCACCCGGTGCAGCGCGGAGTACTGCGGCTGGTTGGACACCAGCGGCACCTTCAGCTCGTCGGCCAGCGCCTTGCCCGCGCGCAGTTCCTCGGCCCGCCACTCCGAGACCCCGATGTAGAGGGCCTTGCCGCTGCGGACGACATCGGCGAAGGCCTGCATCGTCTCCTCCAGCGGCGTCTCGTAGTCGTACCGATGCGCCTGGTAGAGGTCCAGGTAGTCGGTGCCCAGCCGGCGCAGCGAGCCGTCGATCGACTCCAGGATGTGCTTGCGGGAGAGCCCGCGGTCGTTCGGCCCGTCCCCGACCGGGAAGTAGACCTTGCTGAAGATCTCGATGCTGCTGCGCTTCTCCCCTGCCAGCGCCTCGCCCAGCACCTGCTCGGCGCGGCCCCCGGCGTAGACATCCGCGGTGTCGAAGCTGGTGATGCCGGCGTCGAGCGCGGCCCGGACGCAGGCGACGGCCGCGTCGGCCTCGACCTGGCCGCCGTGGGTGATCCAGTTGCCGTACGTGATCTCGCTGATCTTGAAGCCGCTGCGGCCCAGGTGTCGGAACTCCATGGCATCTTCCTACCGCCCCGGGGCGCGCTCCCTCTCCGCCGGCGTTTGCCCGGCCGCGACACCCGGAGCACGCTGGACACGCAGAGCGGGGGCGTGACGGGAGGCTGTCGATGCGACCCGAGCAGGCACCCCGTGTGTGACGGCGGCGGTCCCGCGGCGGCCCAGCGGTCCGCGCCACGCTCGGCGGAGGGCACGGCGGTCGACCCGATCGCCCTCGAGCCCGTCGACGAGGTCGTCGTGACGGTGCTGATGGACAACAGCTACGACGGGCTCATGGCCGACCTGGGGCCGGGACACCGAGCCCGGCTCGACCGGCTGCCCACCGTGGCCGCGCCGCAGTTCGAGGACGGGCGGACCTGTCCGGGGCTCGTCGCGGAGCACGGGTTCTCCGCCCTGGTCACCGTCCGGCGCGGCGGGACCACCCACACCGTGCTGTTCGACACCGGCATCTCACCCGACGGGCTGGCGATCAACGCCGAGCGGCTCGGCATCGACGTCGAGGCGATCGAGGCCGTGGTGCTGAGCCACGGGCACCTGGACCACTCGGGTGGCTTCGCCGGCCTCTCCCGCCTCCGCGCGGGCAGGTCCCTCCCGCTCACCGTGCACCCGCTGGTGTGGAGCCACCGGCGGTTCGCGATCCCGGACCAGCCGACCTGGGAGCTGCCCACGCTGAGCCCCGCCGCGCTGGAGAGCGAGGGCTTCACCGTCATCGAGCGGCGCCAGCCGTCCCTGCTGCTCGACGGCGCCGTGCTCATCACCGGCGAGGTCGACCGGACCACCGAGTTCGAGCACGGCCTGCCGTTCCACGAGGCCCGCTGGGACGGCAGCTGGGAGCCCGACCCGCTCATCGTGGACGAGCAGGCCCTGGTGGTGCAGGTGCGCGGTCAGGGTCTGGTCGTGCTCACCGGCTGCGGCCACGCCGGGGCGGTGAACATCGCCCGGCACGCGCTCCGGCTCACCGGCACCGACCGGCTGCACGCGATGCTCGGCGGGTTCCACCTGACCGGCGCCGCGTTCGAGCCGATCATCGAGCCCACCGTCTCCGCCTTCGCCGAACTGGCGCCGGCGGTCCTCGTCCCGGCGCACTGCACCGGCTGGAAGGCCCAGCACCGGTTCGCCGCGGCGCTGCCCGACGCCTTCGTCCCCGACGCGGTCGGGACGTCGTACACGTTCGCCGCCGCACCGGACCCGTCGCCCGAGCCGCGGTGACGCCGGGCCGGCCGGTCTACCGTCGGAACCGACGCTCCTGGAGAGACGAGGCCAGCGGTGAGCGAGACCGAGAACCCCCGCCCCGGCATCCTGGACGAGGCACTGCGCCTGAGCGGGGGGTTCTCCGACGCCGACCGGCGGTGGCTGATGGCCGCCCTGTCCGGGCTCGAACCGCACCTGTCCCGGTGGGATCCCGGCGACATCACCCTGCACGTGGCGGTGCGGCACCGGGACGGCAAGGAACAGCAGGTCACGCTCCGCGCGGAGCTGCCGGGGTTCCCGGAGTTGGTCGCCAGGTCCGTCGAGCCGAACCTCGACCGGGCGCTGGCCGAGGCCGAGCGCCGGCTCATCGAGCAGATCGAGGACCACATGAAGCGGCGCGAGCCCAGGCACAACCGGCTGCTGCGGAAGAAGCCACCGTGACCGGCTGCTCACCCCACCGATCTGATCGCGTGAACGGTCGACCCGGTGGCGGCCGGGGTCGAGTGCGGCACCAGGTCGGATGCGGCCAGCGTCCAGGCCGTCTCGACGAAGTCGTGGACCGGGCGGGCGTCCATGTCCCTCCGCCAGGCGATCGCCAGCGGCGACGGAGGCAGACCGCGCACCGGGACGAACGCCAGGCCCGGTCGGTCGTAGAACCGCTGGGTCGACGCCTGGGTGAAGGCCACGCCCCGGCCGGACAAGATGGCCTCGAAGCACTCGTCGACGCTCGCCACCTCGGCGCCGAGCCGTACGGGGTGCGACTCCCGGACGTCGGTGGCCAGCCAGAAGTCCCGCCACGGCTCCGGAGCGCGGCGGGCGACGAAGGGTGCGTCCAGCAGCTCGGCCACGCAGAGCTCGTCGTGCTGGGCCAGGGGCGAGTCGCTCGCCATGACCAGGACCCTCGGCTCGACGAAGAGCATCTCCACGGCCAGCCAGTCCTGCATCAGCACCGGTGGGCGGATGAACGCGACGTCCACGCTGCCGGTCGACAGACCGACGTAGGGGTCGGAGAAGTCGTGCGAGCGCATCTCCACCTGCACCCGCGGATGGCGGGCCTGGAAGGCGGCGAGGATCTTCGGCGTCAGCTCGGCCGCGGCGTTCGCCTGGAAGCCGACGACGAGACTGCCGTGGGCGCCCTCCGCCGCTTCTCGCGTTGCTGCGGCGGCCCGCTCGGCGCTGACCAGCAGTCGCTTCGCCTCCTCCAGCAGCACCGCACCCGCCGGGGTCAGCTCCACGTGCCGGCTGGTGCGCTCGAGGAGCTTCGCTCCGATGCCGTGCTCCAGCTTGCGGATCTGCACGCTCAGCGAGGGCTGGGCGATGTGCAGTCGCGCCGCGGCCCGGCCGAAGTGCAGCTCCTCGGCCACGGCGACGAAGTACCGCAGCACACGCAGATCCAGGGGCTGGGACA
>JAOPVN010000409.1 GCA_025966175.1 Modestobacter sp.
TCCGTCGGCCACCCGGGGTGATGGTGCGTGCTCCCCCACCGTGCGGAGGCACAGGTGGGGCGTACTTCATGACGATGATGTAGATCGCCACACCGAGGCCCAGGAGGAGTCCGACCAGGACCAGGAACCGGGTTCCCAGCCACCGGTCGAGCGCCAGCCCGGCGCCACCCCAGACGATGATCCCCGACAGCATCGTGCCGGTGATCCCCCAACCGACGTCGGCCCCACTGGGCTGCCGCTCGGCTCCGGTCTCAGGTCGCGGTCGGGCTCTCCGTGGTGCAGGAGTGTCCTCGGCCATCGGTTCGGGACACTATCAGCCGCGTGTCGTGGGGGTTTCCGGGTCCACTGCCGGAGGCTGAGCGGGAGCTGTGGCACCCCGCTCACCGGTCGGGGTCGGCGGTGCGGGTGGGGTGACGTAATACAGCTGCCGGGTCCACACCCAGCGGCCCTGCACGACACTCCAGAACAGCGCACCGGCGATGACGGTCCAGCCCAGCACCCGGAGGTCCACCCAGCTGTCGGCCGGCAGGGCCTCGAACACGGCCGCGATCACCGCCACCTTGATCACGAAGGTGCCGAGCGCAGCCGGCAGGGTGAAGGCGTCCCCGGCCCGGCCGGCGAAGGCGATGACCGCCCCGGAGAGACAGAAGAACCCCGCCACCACCGCTGCGCCGATCAGCACGGTGAGCGCAGCCGACCAGCTCATCAGCACACCGACGACGAGGGCGCCGACCGCGGTGACGGGCAGGCTGGCCAGCAGTCCGGCCCGCAGGAAGCCCAGGTCCCAGGTGGGCGCGTCCGACGGCGGTGTGGTGCCGCCCGCGCCGCTCACCGACGCACCCCCGCCGTCCGGCCCGTGGGAACGGGACCGGTGACGCCGCCGGGCACCGGCCCACCCGCCGGGGCAGCCGGCCCCCTCGGGCCGCCACCGCGGGTGATCCGGCTGGCCGGGTGCGCAGCCCGGCTGCGCTCCTTCAGAGCCGCGAGCTCGGCCTCACGGGCGGCGATCGCCGCCCGGCGGGCCCGCGGGCTCAGCACCACCACGACGCCGACCACCAGCAGGGCGCCGATGATGACCAGCACCTCGACGGTGCCGCCGGTGATCGACACGGCAACCGCGCCGAAGCTGAGCAGAGCCGCCCAGAAGTACATGATCAGCACCGCACGGCGGTGCGAGTGACCGATCGACAGCAGCCGGTGGTGCAGGTGCATCTTGTCCGGGCTGAACGGCGACCGGCCCCGTCTCGTACGCCGGACGACGGCCATCACCAGGTCGATGAACGGGATGAACAGGACCGCGATCGGCACCAGCAGCGGCAGGGTCAGCGGCAGCAGGTTCGCCGCCGAGCCGAGGGTCTGGGAGTCCGTCTGCCCGGTCGCCGAGATCGCGGCCGCGGAGAGCATCAGTCCGACCAGCATGGAGCCGGAGTCGCCCATGAAGATCCGGGCGGGGCTGAAGTTGTGCGGCAGGAAGCCCAGGCAGGCCCCGGCCAGGACGGCGGTGATCAGGGCCGGGGCGCTGGCGACGTCGTCGTAACCGACCAGTCCGAGGTGGTAGCTGTAGGCGAAGAAGGCCAGCGCGGCGATCGCCGAGACCCCGGCGGCCAGGCCGTCGAGACCGTCGATGAAGTTCAGCGCGTTGACGGTGAAGACGGTCAGCAGGATGGTCAGCGGGACCCCGACGTCCGGGCCGAGGGACAGCGTGCCGATGTCGGCGACCGGCAGGAAGAGGAACGCCAGCTGGACGCCGAGCAGCACCATCACCCCCGCCGCGGCGATCTGGCCGGTGAGCTTGGTGAGCGCATCGAGGCCGAACCGGTCGTCCAGCACCCCGAGCAGGCAGATCAGTCCGCCGCCCACCAGGACGGCGATCGTCTGGGTGCTGAACTCGAAGCTGCGCTGCAGCGAGGGCAGCTGCGAGGCGACCAGCACCCCGGCGGCGACCCCCAGGTACATCGCCACTCCCCCACCCCGCGGGGTGGGGATGACGTGCACGTCGCGGTCACGGACCGCAGCCATCACCCGGAACCGGACCGCCGCGACCCGCACCACCGGCGTGGCCAGGAAGGTGACCAGCGCGGCGGCGAGGAGGACGACGGCGTACTCGCGCATGGATCAGGCGGCTCGCGTCGGCTCGGGGTAGGCCGGGTGGGCCCCGACCAGCTCGCGGACCCCGGCGGCGACCTCCGCGGTGCGGGAGCCGTCGGCGTCCCGGATCGCCGTGCCGATCAGCGAGGCGATCGACTTCATGTCCGTCTCGACCATGCCCTGGGTGGTGACCGACGGGCTGCCGACCCGGATGCCGGAGGCGACCGACGCCGGCCGCGGGTCGAACGGGATGGCGTTCTTGTTCAGCACGATGCCGGCGGCGTCGCAGCGCGCCTCGGCGACCTTGCCGGTGACCGGCTCGCCGGCGCTGTCGGTGACCTCGCGCAGGTCCAGCAGTGCCAGGTGGGTGTCGGTGCCGCCGGCGACCGGGCGCAGCCCCTCGGCCGCGAGGCCCTCGGTGAGCGCCTGGGCGTTGGTGATCACCTGCCGGGCGTAGGCCTGGTACTCCGGCTGCAGGCACTCCTTGAGGTTCACCGCCTTGGCCGCGATGGCGTGCATGAGCGGGCCGCCCTGCATCATCGGGAAGGCGGACTTGTCGATCGCCTTGGCGTGCTCGGCCTTGCAGACGATCGCGCCGCCGCGCGGGCCACGCAGCACCTTGTGGGTGGTGAAGGTGACGACGTCGGCGTAGGGCACCGGCGAGGGGATCGCCTTGCCGGCCACCAGGCCGATGAAGTGCGCCGCGTCGACCATGAAGATGGCACCGACCTCGTCGGCGATCTCGCGGAAGGCGGCGAAGTCGATCAGCCGCGGGATCGCCGAGCCGCCGGCGACGATCAGCTTGGGGCGGTGCTCGCGAGCCAGGTCGCGCACCTGGTCGTAGTCGATGTGCTCGGTACCGGCGTCGACCCCGTACTGGACGGCGTTGAACCACTTGCCCGAGAAGGAGACCTTGGTGCCGTGGGTGAGGTGCCCGCCGTGCGGCAGTGCCATCCCCATCAGCGTGTCGCCCGGCTGCAGGAAGGCGCCGTAGGCGGCCAGGTTCGCGCTCGCGCCGGAGTGCGGCTGCAGGTTCGCGTGGTCGGCCCCGAACAGCTCCTTGGCGCGGGCGATGCCCAGCTCCTCGGCCCGGTCGACGACCTCGCAGCCGCCGTAGTAGCGACGTCCGGGATAGCCCTCGGCGTACTTGTTGGACAGCGTGCTCCCCAGCGCCGCCAGGACGGCGGGGCTGGTGAAGTTCTCGCTGGCGATCAGCTGCAGGCCGTTGCGGAGCCGGTCCAGCTCGTCGATGACGACCCCGGAGATCTCCGGGTCGAAGGCGGCCAGCGCGTCGAAGTCGGGCCCCCAGTAGGGCGTCGTGACCGGGGTGCTCATCGCGGGTGCACTCCTGCTGCTCGGTGCGGGCGCCCGCGTGCACTCGGGAGGAGGGGCGCGCGGCTGTCGACCCACGGTATCTCTATGACACTGCGATCCCTCGGATCGCACCGCGGCCAGGTGCCACGAAGGACCCCACTGCCCCCCACACCTCGCAAGCTCGGCGCGGGCCCCTGCAGTACGGCCTGGGGCAGCGGGGTCCTTCTTCAGTCGGTGATCGCGGGGACGACCTCACGCAGCCGCTCGACGTCGATCGCACCGAAGCGCAGCACGCGCGGTGTGGGCGCGGTGCAGTCGACGATCGTGCTGGCCGCCGAGCCGGTGCGCGGGCCGCCGTCGAGGACGACCGCGGCGTGCTCGCCCAGCTGGTACTGCGCCTCGGCGGCGGTGGTGGCGGCCGGGCGGCCGGACCGGTTGGCGCTGGAGACCGCCAGGGGCCCGGTGCGGCGCAGCAGGTCGCGGGCCACGTCGTCGTCGGGCAGTCGGACGGCGACCGTCCCCTCCGCCTCGCCGAGGTCCCAGGCCAGCGACGGCGCGTGCTCCACGACCAGGGTGAGGCCGCCGGGCCAGAACGCCTCGGCGAGGTCGTGGGCGACCGGCGGGATGGTCACCACCAGCCCGGCCAGCGTCGAGGCCTCCCCGATCAGGACCGGCACCGGCATGCTGCGGCCGCGGTTCTTGGCCGCCAGGAGCTTGGTGACCGCTGCCGGGGTGAAGGCATCGGCCGCCACCCCGTAGACAGTGTCGGTGGGCAGGAGGACCAGGTCGCCGCGGGAGAGCGCCGAGGCGGCGGCGGTCAGGCCGGCCTCGCGCTGGTCGGGGTCACTGCAGTCGAAGACGTCGGCCACGGGTCCGCAGTCTCCCCCACCGGGGCGCGGGACCGTGCGGGGGTGGGTCGCGCCGGGGGTGGCGGCGCTGCTCGTGCTCGTCCCGGGCTGCTCGGCGCCGTCCCCGGCCGCGCCATCCGCGGG
>JAOPVN010000434.1 GCA_025966175.1 Modestobacter sp.
GGCAGGGAATCGGGTTCCGCCGCCCTACCCGCCGCCGGTCGCGCCAACCGGCTCGGACTCGGGCAGGTCGCGCAGGTGCAGCAGCGGACTGAACGTCACCCAGCAGGCGGCCAGCGCCTGGCCGGCCACGCTGATCCACAACGCGGGGACGACGCCCAGCCAGGTGCCCAGGACCCCGCCGAGCAGCGCGCCCAGCGGCATCGTCCCGAAGACCAGGAAGCGCACCGAGGCATTCATCCGGCCCAGCAGCGCCGCCGGGCACAGCCGCTGCCGGAAGCTGACCTGGGTGACGTTGTAGACCACGATCGCCCAGCTGAAGCCGAACTGGCTCAGCGTCAGCAGGACGACCGGCGCGCCCAGCGCCGCCAGTGGGGTGAGTGCGGTGAACGGGAGGGCGACCAGCACCGACAGCGGGATCGCGCGGCCCTCGCCGACCCAGCGAGCGAAGCGGGCTGCCGTCGCCGCCCCCAGCAGGCCGCCGACGGCACCGGCGGAGAGCACCAGTCCCAGCGTGCTCTCGGAGAGGTCCAGCTCGCGCAGCGCGAAGAGCACCAGCAATGTGCCGGTGATCGTGCTGAACAGGTTGGCCGTGCCGGTGCAGGCGACGATCCGGCGGAGCAGCGGGTGGTGGACGACGAAGCCCAGCCCCTCGGCGATCTCGGTGCGCAGCGGCCGGCGGGCGGCCCGATCGGGCACCGTGTCGGGGCGCTGGATGCTGCCGAGGAAGAGCGCCGAGAGCAGGAAGGAGACCGCGTCCAGGGCGATGAGCAGCGGCGCGCCCAGCACCCGCAGCAGGACACCGGTCGCCCCCGGCCCGGCGACCTGGGCGACCGCGCGGCTGGCCTCGAGCTTGCCGTTGCCGTCCACGAGCTGGTCGCGGTCCACCAGCGTGGGCAGGTAGCTCTGGTAGGCGACGTCGAAGAAGACCGTCGCCGTGCCGGTCACCGCCGCCACGACGAACAGCTGGCCGAGGGTGAGGGCGTCGAGCAGGTAGGCCATCGGCAGGGTGGCCAGGGTGACCGCCCGGACCAGGTCGGCGGTCACCAGCACCCGCTTGCGCCGCCAGCGGTCCACCCACGCGCCGGCCGGCAGGCCGATGACCAGGAAGGCGGCGGTCTCCAGCGCGGTGAGGAAACCCATCTGCAGGGGCGTGGCGGCCAGCACCGTCACCGCCACCACCGGCAGGGCCAGCAGGGTGACCTGGGTGCCGACCTGGCTGACCGTCTCGGCCGCCCACAGGTGCCGGAAGTCGCGGTGCCCGAGCAGGCTCCGGCCGGTGGTCACCCGGTCAGCGTGACGCCAATGATTGAGGAGTGTCAATCAGTTTCGGGAACCGCCCCTACGCTGCGGGGATGACCGAGCCGGGCGGGACCGCCGGGGCCCCGCGGATCGTCGGGGAGCGCCGCCGTGCCACGGACGCGGAGGCCCGCGCGCTCGCCTCCGCCGTCCGGCTGCGGATCCTGCGGCTGTGCCTGGACGAGCCGCTCACCAACAAGGAGATCGCCGCGCGGCTGGGCCGGAACCCGGCCACCGTGCTGCACCACGTCCGCACCCTGGCCGAGACCGGCTTCCTCGTCGCCGAGCCCGAGCGGCGGGGCGCCCGCGGCGCCCGGGAGGTGCCCTACCGGGCGACGGGCAAGAGCTGGCTGATGGACACCGGTGACCGGCCGCCGCCCGCGCGCGACCCGTTGCTGGCCGCCTTCCTGGAGGAGGTGGCCGCGGTGGGGGAGCAGCGGCTGGAGAGCACCCGGCTGGGCCTGCGGCTGTCCGCCGCGGACCACGCGGAGCTGAGCCGCCGGCTGCGCGAACTGCTCGACGAGTACGCCCGTCGGCCGGCCGATCCGGAGGGCCAGAAGTGGTCGGTCTATCTCGGGATGCACCCGGAGGTCTGATGCGTTGTACCCGGCGATGACAACAGGTTCCATGACAAGTCAGTCGCCCTCCACGCAGGGGCGTGCCACGCTGGACACGATGACGACAGCCCCCGACCGCGCAGTGCCCGACACGGACGACCGTGCCGGAGTCACCCCGGCCACCCCCGACCACTCGGCCACCAGGCCGGCCCCGGCCTCCCACTGGGACTCCCCGGACGCCACCACCGGCTCGTACGCGCTGGAGGAACGGGGGGCGCTGCGGCGCATCGCCGGGCTGTCCACGGAGCTCACCGACGTCACCGAGGTCGAGTACCGCCAGCTCCGCCTGGAGCGGGTCGTCCTCGTCGGCGTCTGGACCGAGGGGACGGTCGCGGACGCACAGCGCTCGCTGGCCGAGCTCGCCGCACTCGCCGAGACGGCGGGATCCCAGGTCCTCGACGCGCTGATGCAGCGGCGCGACAAGCCCGACCCGGCGACCTACGTCGGCTCGGGGAAGGCGGCCGAGATCCGCGACATCGTCGCGGCCACCGGCGCGGACACCGTGATCTGCGACGGGGAGCTCGCACCCGGCCAGCTCAACCAGCTGGAGAAGCTGCTCAAGGTCAAGGTGGTCGACCGGACGGCGTTGATCCTGGACATCTTCGCCCAGCACGCCAGCAGCCGGGAGGGCAAGGCCCAGGTCGAGCTCGCCCAGATGCAGTACATGCTCCCGCGACTGCGCGGGTGGGGTGAGTCGCTGAGCCGGCAGGCCGGTGGCCGCGTCGCCGGTGGTGGCGGCATCGGTACCCGTGGCCCCGGTGAGACGAAGATCGAGACCGACCGGCGGCGGATCCGCGCGCGGGTGAGCAAGCTGCGCAAGGAGATCGCCGGCATGGCGACCGCCCGGGCGACGCAACGCTCGAGCCGCTCGCGCAACTCGGTGCCCAGCGTCGCGATCGCCGGCTACACCAACGCCGGCAAGTCCAGCCTGCTCAACCGGCTGACGGACGCCGGTGTGCTGGTGCAGGACGCGCTGTTCGCCACCCTGGATCCGACGGTCCGCCGGGCGGAGTCGCCCGACGGCCGGGAGTTCACGATGACCGACACGGTCGGCTTCGTGCGGCACCTGCCGCACCAGCTGGTCGACGCGTTCCGCTCGACGCTGGAGGAGGTCGCCGCCGCCGACCTGCTGCTGCACGTGGTCGACGGTGCGGACCCCGACCCGCTGGGCCAGATCGACGCGGTGCGGGTGGTCCTCAACGAGATCGACGCGGCCGCCGTGCCCGAGCTCATCGTGGTCAACAAGGTCGACGCCATGACCGACGACGACGTGCTCGCGCTGCGCCAGGCCCTGCCCGGTGCCGCCTGGGTCTCCGCCCGGACCGGGGAGGGCATCGAGGC